>JBEANW010000070.1:0-6370 GCA_041165225.1 Cyanobacteriota bacterium
GGCAGACAAAGCCGTTAAGGAAATGAGAACCGAAATAGAGCAGCTAAAACAGACAAACCTGGATCTCGCTAGCAGACTAGCTAAGTTAGAGGCTAAATGAGTTCGGAGTTCGGAGTTCGGAGTTCGGAGTTGCCCATCCTTTCCCTTTTCCCTTTTCCCTTTTCCCTTTTCCCTAGAGCGTAGCGCTATAGCTTTCTGATTCAGATTGAGGTTTGGCAAAAATCATGCGTCCAGCGGAAGTTTGCAGGGAAGAGGTAACTACTACCTGTAGCTCTCCGCCAACGCGATCGCTTCCCTCTTCTACCACTACCATAGTGCCGTCATCTAGATAGCCGATACCCTGTTCGGGTTCTTTCCCCTGCTTCAGGATTTTTAGCTCTAAATAGTCTCCTGGGAGATAAATGGGGCGTAGAGAACGAGCCAGATCGTTAATGTTGAGAATCTGTACTTTTTGCAGGTTAGCTACTTTGCTGAGGTTGTAATCGTTGGTCAATAAAGTCCCGTTGATTTCTTGTGCCAAATTGACTAACTTCGCATCCACAGTCTCAATGTCATCATAATCCGCCTTGTTGATCACAATGCGATCGGGATAATTATCCTGCATTTGGTTGAGGATATCTAAACCCCTTCTACCACGGATGCGCTTCTGAGAATTACTGGCATCGGCTAAGTTCTGTAGTTCTTGCAACACAAACTGAGGAATTAAGATTTGTCCTTCCAAAAAGCCTGTCTTCAGTAGTTCTTCTACTCGTCCATCAATAATACAACTAGTATCCAAAATCTTGCTGGGCATGGCTTCTAGAGTACCTTCTGCCACCAGCATCGACTCAATACTATTGGGATTAATCAGCCGTAAAAATGTTCGTCCGTGGGTATCCGCCAAACTAATCCCCAGATAGGAAAACATGACGCTACCCAAGACGGCAAAAGCTGGTTTAAAAAAGCTTAATTCCTGGGGAATCGGCAACAGAAATACTGGTGCTAAAGTTAGATTAGCTAAGAGCAAACCTATGACCAAGCCGATCGCTCTGGTGATGATAATTTCAATCTTAGTATTACGGATCTGATTTTCTAAGCGACGATAGGTAGTTTGTACTACAACCCCCACCCCTAAACCGATAATGGCAGCAAATCCTGCAATCACAAAACGCAAAGCAGAGATATTAGATACCCCTTCCAAGATATCTTGTGGTAGCAACTGTAGCCCATCAAATCCGATGTTTACGGCTGCAATAATGCAAATGATAATGATGATGGCATCAACCATTGTTTTAGTTGAATAAAATAATCTGGATATTTATGTCCTCTTCACTGTAGTAAATTCCAAGGGATTGTGTGAAAAACAACGGGAGTTCTTAATATTAGACTAAAGACTAAAAACTAGCTAACTTGAACGAAGTTAATTCACATTAGACGTATCAAAGTTATGTAATGACCAATACAACATTTTCCAGGAACGATAATTCGGCGCATAACTGGTTGAAGACAATTCCCACCGCTGCCTATATTCATATCCCCTTCTGTCGTCGTCGTTGTTATTACTGCGATTTTCCAATTTCGGTAGTCGGAGATCAAGGAAAGTCTGCTACCACGATGGTGGAAGATTATCTTGTGGCTTTAATCAAAGATATTCAGTTAACCCCTGCTTCTGGGCAACCCTTGACCACGGTTTTTTTTGGTGGGGGGACACCTTCGTTGCTATCTTCAGGGCAGCTAGGGGAAATTATTCAGGCGATCGCTTTACACCTGGGCATTGCCTCTGATGCTGAAATCTCGATGGAAATTGATCCAGGTACATTTAATCGCGATCGCTTATCAGGATATCTTACTGCGGGAGTAAATCGCTTTAGCTTAGGAGTCCAAACCTTCGATGAGGAGTTATTAAAACGCTGTGGACGCTCCCACAATCTATCGGATGTGATGCAGGGAGTTGAGATGATTAAACAATTGGGGATTCAGAATTTTAGTTTAGATCTCATTTCAGGCTTGCCCTATCAAACCCTAGAACATTGTCAGACATCTTTAGAACAGGCGATCGCGATCGCTCCCCAGCACTTATCTTGCTATGATTTAGTACTCGAACCTGTTACCGCCTTTGGCAAACAGTATCAGCCAGGAGAAACTCCCCTACCTAACGATGAAGATACCGCCGAGATGTATCGACTAACCCAGCAAACCCTGACTGCTGCGGGTTATGAACATTACGAAATCTCTAATTACGCCCAATCGGGCTATCAATGTCGTCACAATCGAGTCTATTGGGAGAATCGACCTTATTACGGTTTTGGGATGGGCGCAGCCAGCTATGTCGCAGGACAGAGATTTAGCCGTCCTCCCACCCGCAGAGAATATTATGCTTGGTTAGAAGGGGGGGCAGTCGTCGACGCGCCCGAAATATCCCCCACAGACTATTTACTTGAGACTTTGATGCTGGGTTTACGTTTAGCCGAAGGGATAACTCTAGACCAGTTTAGCCCCCAGATTCAACAGACAATTTTGTCCTGCATCCAGCCTTACTTTAAGGGGGGATTGATCGAACTTACGAGGAAGGATGGTGGATTAATTAATCGATTAAGTAACCTAGGGGATTATGATGCGGTAAATAATGAATTCAGTAAATTACGCCTTAACGACCCTAAAGGATTTCTGTTTTCTAATACTATTTTGGCAGATTTATTTGAGCAATTCACCTAGAATTCAACTTTAGTCACGTACGAACTAGTTCACTTAGAACGAAGCTAATTCACATTAGGCGTAACTTATAGCAAAGCTTCTGAACTTAACTTAGTGCTGATTTAGCGACGGAAACATCGATGTTCCCAAAATAGAGACTGAAAGCGATTAATAGATGTTCTAAGCTTTTAAGTAGCCAAGGATTTTGTTGAACGGTTTGGTGTTGATAGTGCATGACTATGGCACAGATCTTTTTCTCTAAATCGGTTTTTGATTCAGGGCAAATCAGCGTAATTTTGATTAGCAACATCATTGATTGGGCTGTACCTAAATTGGCGACAAGTTCCGCAAACTGATCTCGATGATCATTCAACGCGGGATCGGGAATCAAAAAGCTAAATAATTGCCGACAAGTTTGGAGAATCTGAGTGCTATTGATGGGTTTGTCGTTGGCTTGGGGAAAAATATCCCCCAATTTTTGTTCCAACATGCTGGAAAACTGATAAGTGCTATTTCGGGGTTTAATATTATCCCCTAGGAAATGATATAAATCTTGCTTGAATATTTGGTAAGTTTGACGATATTCATTTTTCGCCACAAAACGCTGCGATCGCTCTAAAAGAGTCTGACTTTGCTCATTCTTCCCGACATACTGTTGTAAAGCCACTTGAAAGGCTCTTTCGGAGAGTAAACTTGGATTATCTACCTTCGTGATAATTTTTCCTGCACCTTTTGCCATCATCCTCATCTTTGCTACCTGTTTGAGTCGGAAGCGATAGATAATGTGTTTGGATAGCAGAATTTCAAAGTTTTTTTGGCGATCGCTCTTGAGTTGCTGAACGTGATCAATCAGTGGTTGTACTTCGAGTTTGGCTGGCAAAAAGTGCTGATATAAATAGGTGTAGCGAATTAGGCGGGCATGCAAGAAGTGGGATAGAGAACTGTTAGAACTATTGCTGTGATCTGCTGACTCGTTAGTGACTAGAGAATTGCTGAGGCTATGAGCGATCGCCTCCGTCGGGCAAACTAGCGCAACTACCAACTGTAGCTGCTCGGCGGCTGGTGATAGTTGATATTTTTTGATTAGTTGAATTAACTGTTTACGAACGCGATCAAAGGATCTCGATTGGCAGACTACATTTAAAGTATCGAACAGTGGCTCAAAATACAGGAGGGAATCTGGCTGATCAAACCATGAGCCTAAAATTGTGTAAAAACATTCACTAAGAAACCAATTAAATTGCTCCTCGCCAGCAAAAATGATTTTCTCTAGGGCTTTCGATACTTGGGCATCCTCGTTTTTACCCTGTTGCAATAGATGCTGAAACTTTTGAATTAATTCTGGAGGAGATTGAGTCGCTGCACTGTGACGCAGATACTCATGGATGAGCCGCTGCTGTTGTATGCATTGTTGTACAGTTGTTTTCCGAGCCGAACTATCTATGTCTCTAATCACTGCGAGAAATCAAATATATAAACTCTCGTCATATCTTAACCTCAGATAATTTGAATTAGAGAAATAGCGATTAGCAAGAAGCAGGAAGGTTATTAGTTTTCTTATTTGAATTTAGGTTGACTTACTTGCCTGTAAAGCGATCGCTTTTAATTGTTGATGATCAACTTTTCCCCGATCATTGCGTGGTATACAATCTACCTCCAGCCAATACTTTGGTTGTTTATATTTGGCTAATTGAGATCTAACCTGTTGCTTAATTAAATTTAAGTTAAAATCCCTTGGTGCTTTGAGGGGAACATACACCGCTGTAACCGCCTCTCCCCATTTTTGATCGGGGATGCCAACTACACAAATATCTTGAACTAGTCTAGTTGCATAGATCACGGCTTCTACTTCTTCAGGAAAAACCTTTTCCCCCCCTGTAATTATTTTTTGGCTATTTCTACCTAGCAAATGTAAATAACCGTCTCGATCGCAATAGCCCAGATCATCAGTCAAAAATGATTGTGGAACAGGAAATACCTGGGGATAATAACCCAAACAAAGGGAAGTACTATTAATCTGAATTAAACCTGGCTGTTCGGTGCTGGATTTTGGTTTCTCAGGCTGCAATTCTGTTTTTGGATTAATAATCTTGATTTGAGCCTGGGGCAAAACTTGACCACTACTATTATTGCCAGCCAAAAAGTCTTGAGGCTTGAGCGCCACCACCCCAGAGGCAGTTTCCGTCATGCCATAGGTAAGGGCGATCGCAATCTGATATTCCCTGGCGGTATTTAACAGAGATCGCCTTGACGGTGCGCCACCTACTAATACTGTCTGGAATTCTTGTAAGCAGTTGGGAGTAGATTCTAGTAAAAACTTTAGTTGAGTAGGAACTAACGAGATAAAGTAGTCTGATTTATTAAAATGGCTTAACTGGGTGGCAATGGATTGATAGGGACAAATCACTAAATTACCTTGGGTTAAAAGCGATCGCATTAACTGCATTAAACCACTGACGTGATAGAGAGGCAGAGTACAAACTGAATTGATCTTCTGGCAGTCAAAAAAGTCTTGAAAGCCCTTTACGGAGGCTGTTAAAGTCTCCCAACTATGCATCGCAAATTTGATTCTACCTGAAGTACCCCCCGTGGGAATCATCATCAGGGGGCGATCGCTACATTCAGCCTGATGGTCTAAATTTAGTGCATTCTGTTGTCTTGAGTTTCTTTCTGCGCTTAAAGACTTAATTGAAGATTTAAGCTGATCGTCACCAAAGATTAAATCGGGTTGAACTAGATTTAGTACCTGTTGCCATTCCTGTAGTTGCCAAGCAGGATCACAGAGAAATACATCCACCCCCGTAATTACCCCAGCCAGGAAGGCAGTTATAAAGTTAATTGGCTTGGGTTCAACAATAAAAATAGCGAGTTTTGTAGCTTTTCCTTGAGAATATTCCGCCACAAGAGTGGATATCAGCTCTACTTGGGCATCAATTAGCTGTTCAAGTTGTCTATTGCTGTACCGATTACTAGATCTAGTACTATTCTGATCATTATTTAATTCTTGATTTCGATCATTTTCATAACACCATAACCAATCTTGATTATTAGATGATTTTAAATAGTTTAATAAATCATATTTCATTAGCTAAACTTGATAATTAAAATCAAAATAACAGGTTATTAAACAAAGATTTGTTTGACTACCTAGAATTCTATTAAGAGAAAACAACTATCTTATCCATACAAATACTGACAATTCATGAATTTATGACCAAGAAAGATCTGAAAAAAATATGTAGAAAAACTCATGGCAAACTAATTAATTTAGTTCACAATTAAAGTAATAAAGCGATAGATCTGAATTAATAGTATAGGTTGTAAACCATGTTTGAACGCGCCACTGCTTTTTCAGCAATTTTTATTTTTATTGTATTTGGGATGATCGGCTCAAAATATATGAAATTTATGGAAGCAAAAAGTCAAGCGGCTTCAACTTCAGTAACTAGCTCAAAATAATTCCTTTAGCCTCTCTGCTAGTTGCGTTAAAAAGTAACCACACTGCGAATAGATTCCCCTCGATGCATTAAATCAAAAGCCTCATTTATTCGCTCTAGGGGCATTGTATGGGTTACCAGATCATCAATATTGATTTTTCCTTCCAGATACCAATCTACAATTTTTGGTACATCAGTACGCCCTCTTGCGCCACCAAAAGCACTACCCTGCCAGACTCTACCTGTAACTAACTGAAATG
>JBEANW010000071.1:0-2502 GCA_041165225.1 Cyanobacteriota bacterium
AGATAACTCCTGGCAAGTTCAAAAACCGACAGAATTATATACCCTGAGTCAAAAAGATGCCCAACAAGCTGGGTTAGATCTACTGGCAACAGGTACAGCTAACCCGACACTACCAAAGGTAAAGAATTTAAGCCGTGTAGCTTCGACTATCGATATCCCTCAACTAGCTGCTACTAAACAGTCAACCAAAAAACCTCAAGTTTATTTCCCCAAACCAGCTCAAAGAGTTGGTCATCTGTGGCAAAGATTGACTCGTCGTTATCCTTATTATGCTCAACAAAGTACTTCCGATTGTGGTGCAGCCTGTTTAGTAATGGTGGGACGTTATTGGGGCAAACAATTTAGTCTCAATCGACTGCGGGAATTAGCCAGGGTAAATCGTAGCGGTTCATTGCTTAAAGGCTTAATTAATGCAGCGGAGATCCTCGGCTTCGTGACGCGACCTGTTAAAGCATCTTTAGACCAACTAGCCAAACAACAACTTCCAGCGATCGCACATTGGGAAGGCAACCATTACATAGTTGTGTATGAAATTAAAGGCGATCGCGTGGTAGTCGGCGATCCTGCCTTGGGTCAACGTACCCTGACGGCGAGAGAGTTTCAAGCTGGCTGGACTGATTATGCTCTGTTGCTCCAGCCGACGGTTTTATTAACCGAAGCTCCTGAAGCCAAGACCCAATTCTGGCAGTTTTTAGAATTAGTCCGTCCCCATCAGTTTGTACTCTCGGAAATTTTTGCTGCGTCCTTGTTGATCCAGTTATTTTCTTTAGTGACACCCTTGCTAACCCAACTGTTACTTGATCGCGTGGTGGTACAACGCAGTAGTCTCAGTTTAATCGCTGTAGTAGCGGGTTTATTAATTTTTGGGCTATTTAGAGTAGTAATGACGGGATTACGTCAGTATTTACTAGATCACACTGCCCAGAGAGTTGATACTGCCTTAATCGTCGGCTTTATTCGTCATACTTTTCGGTTACCTTTGAGCTTTTTTGAATCCCGTTATGTCGGTGATATTATTGCTCGCATTCAGGAAAATCATAAAATCCAACGTTTCTTAACAGGAGAAGCTCTATCAATCGTCCTGGATTTACTCACCGTATTTATTTATATCGGCTTAATGTTTTGGTATAGCTGGCAACTAGCCTTACTAGCACTTTCGATTGTGCCGCCGTTTTTTTTGCTGGCGTTGATTGCCACCCCATTTTTACAAAAAGTTTCCCGCGAGATTTTCACTGCCCTCGCCAAAGAAAGTAGCTTTTTAATTGAGGCTCTGACGGGGGTAAACACCATTAAATCGATGGCAGTAGAACAACGAGTCCGCTGGCAATGGGAAGGATTCCTCAATCGCTCAATTGCCAAAACTTTTGCGGGACAGGTGATCAGTAATCAACTCCAAATTTTTAGCTCAACCATTGAAGTCTTAGCTAGCACCGCTATTCTGGGTTATGGTGCCTGGCAAGTTATTCAAAACCAACTAACTATCGGTCAATTAGTGGCTTTTAATATGCTGTTGGGTAATGTGATTAGTCCTTTTAAGCGACTAACAATCTTGTGGAATCAATTGCAAGAAGTAGTTATTTCTGTCGAAAGGATTAATGATGTCCTCGATGCCGAGCCAGAAGAAGACCTCAATCTTCAACCTCGTCAAATCATGTCATCTTTGAAGGGACACTTATCTTTTCAAGGAGTGACTTTTCGCTATCATCCAGACAACGAAACCAATGTAATTGAAAATCTCAGTTTTGAAGTGCAACCTGGAAAAACTGTCGCTCTTGTCGGTCGTAGCGGTTCTGGAAAAACCACCGTTTCCAAGCTAATTTTAGGTATGTATGCACCAACCGACGGTAAAGTTTTAATTGATGGTCAAGATTTAACCACTATATCTCTACAATCTTTGCGATCGCAAATTGGGGTAGTCGATCAATCTAATTTTTTGTTTGGTGGGACAATCAGAGAAAATATCAGCATTTCTCATCCTGAAGCCACTAT
This sequence comes from Cyanobacteriota bacterium, assembly GCA_041165225.1. Taxonomy (GTDB): domain Bacteria; phylum Cyanobacteriota; class Cyanobacteriia; order Cyanobacteriales; family Xenococcaceae; genus Waterburya. The sequence goes on from JBEANW010000071.1 coordinate 1,990, forward strand.
TGAAGAGATTCGCAATGCTGCGGTGTTAGCAGGAGCAAGTGAGTTTATTGAACAGTTGCCCCTAAGCTACGAAGCGCCTATTGGCGAACGGGGCGGAATGCTTTCTGGGGGTCAATGTCAGCGTTTGGCGATCGCTCGGGCTTTATTAGGCAATCCTAGTTTATTGATTCTAGATGAAGCGACTAGTAACCTCGACGCAGAATCAGAGCGCATTATTCAAACTAACCTCAACACCATTCTTAAAGGTCGCACAACTATTGTTATTGCCCACCGTCTCTCAACAATTCGCCAAGCCGATTTAATCTTAGTCCTCGATCGAGGCATCTTGGTCGAAAGTGGCACTCATAAAGAGTTAATGGCTAAACAGGGTCATTACTTTTATTTAAACCAACAGCAATTATCGATTAATAACTAACAGATTAATAGACCCTTTTCCCTTTCCCCCTTTCCCCGATCTCAACTAGGAAACTTTCTTTGCACGATTACCTATAAAAATGTCCTATACAACTGAAA
>JBEANW010000072.1:0-23825 GCA_041165225.1 Cyanobacteriota bacterium
AGTGGCAGCAAAACCCAGTATATTGCCTCGTAATTGAGAAAATAGCAGGTGTAGACTTAGAACAATGGTTACAGGATGACAATATAACCCTTAGCCTAGAACAAGCTCAAGATTGGCTCAAACAATTATCAGCTATAATAGCTAAACTCCATCAGCAGCAATACTTTCACCGTGATATCAAACCCAGTAATATTATTTTGCAGCCGAATGGCAAGTTAGCCTTAATCGATTTTGGTGCAGCGAGAAAAGTTACTCATACCTATCTGGGTAAAGTTGGAGTCAATCAAGGAGTCACCAGTATTGGTACGCCAGGTTATATTGCCCCTGAACAGATTGATGGCGCAGCTTTGCCTCAGTCTGATTTTTTTAGTTTAGGGCGGACGTTGGTTCATTTACTAACAGGGAAGCATCCCCAAGAATTAGCCAAAGATTTAGCTACCAGAGAACTTATTTGGCGCGATCGCGCACCTCAAGTATCGGTTGCTTTTGCTGATTTATTAGATGGGATGATGAGCTATCTCCCCAGTCAGCGTCCCGTTAATATTGAAGCTATTATCAATAATCTAGTGAAAGTTGAGCAGTTTCCCCAGCAACCATTAACTAAACTACCTGCCAAATTAACTATAAAATCCAAGTTATCTTGGTCTATGTTATTCGGTGTGGTGTTTTTACCCTTGTCTATTTTGGGCTTATTTAGTTTGGGGAGTAACTTCAAACAGGAAGTAGCTGCTAGCAAAATTACTAATATTCCCCTGTGTAATAATCTTACTTGTGTTAACCGCGATCCTGTCGATAATAAATGCGATCGCGATGCTCAAACTATTACTTCTAATACTGGTAATTACACTCAAGATCATAAGCTCAAGCCTTATCGACTAGAAATCCGTCGCTCAACCGCCTGCAATGCTGTGTGGGCAAAATCAGAAGCGCCTTATCGTTCAATTCACTATATAGAAGACGACCAAGGAAAGAAATATGGCTCGGCGATCGTTCCTGTGGATCAATGGGATGAACATTATGCAGATATGGCTCCAGGAAAAAATATCCAAGTCCGCGCTTGTGCCAAACCACCCACAGGGGAAAAAAGCTGTACTAATTTTGTTCATCTCTAGCCAATTTAAAGGCGATCGCCTTTTCTAAATTGCGATCGTCATGGTAACGCTATATAAAACGATGATCGGGGAGAAAAATTGAGATAAGAGGATAATGTCGAAGGGTAGGGAATAGATTAAGCGATCGCTAAACCAATTCCACGATTCCTCCCTGTGAGCAATTTTGCTATTTTACAATTTTGCTATTTTATAGTTACCCAAAGGTAAAACAAAATACTGTAAGTCTGCACCGTAGGCATTGCGATCGCCATTAAAAGCAGATTGGTAATCGGCACTAACAGTTAAACCAGTCCGTTTGATAAAGATATCTTCAATGTCATCAAGGATAAGAAGCTTTACTTTAAGTTAAACTTGCAGCTTCGATTCTAATAAGCAGACCAAAAACAAAAAAAGTTGAGCAACGATAAATAGTTTATCAAGCTCAACCTTAAAGTTACAATTGCAAACTCCGAACTCCGAATTCGGAATTACATCCGCGCTAAAGCAGATATTTTCGATAACATTTCTGGTTTCAATCCCTGCAAATCGTCAAGATGCAGCCATTTTTCTTTAACTAATCCAGCAAAATCAAATACAATAGTCGAAAAATTATAGATATATTTGCCATCAATTTCATATCTCTTGGTACTTAGCAAGTCGTGTAAATACCATAGATCTTCTAATTCGCTAATAGAATTAGCGCGATCGCGAACGTGGCTAATTAAAGCGGAAGTTTCTCTTTCATAAGCTTTTTTCAAAGCTTGTTGGGCAATAGCTTCCTCCATTTCAGAAAACTTGTTTTTACTGGCTTCTAACATTAATCCAAATCTTAAGTTAATACACTTGTGTTATGGTCAAAATTTTATCATTAAAATAGCCAACCGCTGAGTATTTTTAGCGATCGGCTAATTACTATGAGAGTGATTTTAACGCGCTAGATTGAGTAATTCTTTGGGTGATGCCAACAAATCGATCGCCACAAAGAAAATTTTGCTTTCAGAGTTAAGCAAAAATCTCCAGGACATATTCATCCCAACTCCAGCACCAAACCAAGGAGTTTGGACTTTTCCTGTAACTTTGATTTGAGTATAGCCATCTTCAACGCCTTCTTCTACAGCTCTTTCAGGGGCTAACTTAAGATTGGGACATTCTTCTTTGAAAAACTTGAGTACGGCATCCTTACCGACGATGGGTTTTTTGAAAGGAGGCTGTAATGCGCCATCTTCTGCAAATAATTTGATTAACTCATCAAAGTCATTGGCATTTAATAAGTCCATGTAGTTCAATACCGTGGCATTAGTAGTGCCTTCAATATTGACTTTAGTGCGTTTGGAGATTTCTGTAGGAGGCGCAACGGGTTCACTAATGCTTTGGAAACTGCCCATTTTTCCTATATCAAATCCCATATCTACTACGGTGTTCCGTAATACTGTAATCTGTTGACCAGAATCTAATCCTTGTAATGTGGTTAGTACTGCATTGGCATTAGCAGAAAGTTTATATCCTTCAGGAATAGGAGCAACAGTACCCTGTTCCATCCACTCTCCCAGTTTGTACCAGAAACCCAATTTAATATTAGGAGTCCAAGTGGCATAGGTACGACAGATAGGTGTGTCTGCATGGTTAGCCAAATCACACATTACCTGAGACTGCTCTTGGAAACCCATTCCTTTAATCGCCTCTAGGGTAGGCTCGGCAAACTGCATGTTCGCGGCTCCAGGAGCAGCAACAGTAACCGTTTTACCCATTTCTAAATATGCAAACCAAATCCAGGCTAGTTGGTCTTCTGCACTAAGCTGGTTAAATCTAGCTGTCAATGCTGGTACTGCATCGGCAGACAAAGTGCTGGAGGAGAATATATTCCGTGCTGAGTCAATAGTGAATGGCATATTGATGATCTTCTAATAAATTATCGTGCAATTAGGTTTTAAACAGTCACTGCTTTAATTGCTGTTTTGAACCTCAGTCTTATTGTAAACATATATTGAGCAAGATTAAGATTTTTGTTAATATTTTGCTAATTTTTGACAAGAAAAGATTTACATGATATTGAGCAGTGATAATTTATTAGAGTGGCCTTGTTATATTCGCTAAATTTCCTTGAATTTTTTTCGCTAGATTGAGCAATATCTTCGATCAATCCATTGTTTAGCCCGACGGACAGCATCGATAGTTGTCATTGCCCGTGGAACAGCTACAGCACAGCCTCGGTCATGTTTAACCCATGCTGCATAAGTGCAAAATCCATCTAATTCATCCCGATCTATTTCTACTTTGCAGTCACGATAAGCAAAGGAAAGAATAATGTGCGGATAATTTGGGTTCATCATAATTTTTGCTCAGACAATAATCTTGACATTACGAGTCAGCGCGATTACGCTCCGCGCGACGCGTCCTAAAGGATACCGCTTCGCATAAAGCTAGTCCTTTAGGGTATCCTACGGATCGCTTTTAACGACTGTACAAAGTTTTTGTAATTTTATTTCTCGCTTCCACCACGCTCCAAATTTCTTGCCATCGATCAATAATTATTTGTTTCATTTTGTTGGATTGCCATTGCGGAATAGCACGAGTTCTGGAGTCTTTAATTTGAGTCACGATCTCCTTATCTTTGAATCATCGAAATTTTGTAAAAGCGGATATGGCAACAGATTTGATGAGATATCCGCTGATGGTTTGATGGTTAATCGATGCTTAGGCGGCAGCGAAATTTTTCGCCACGAAATCCCAGTTGACTAATTTACCGAGAAAATCATCAATATAAGCAGGACGTTTATTTTGATAATCAAGATAATAAGCGTGTTCCCAAACATCCATAGTTAACAAAGGAACTTGTCCACTGGTTAGAGGATTGTCCGCATTCAGGGTTTTAGTTACTTTAAGGGTATTTCCCTCCAAAACCAACCAAGCCCAACCGCTGCCAAACTGAGTTGCTCCAGCGGTTTTGAATGCTTCGACAAATAGCTCGAAACTATCAAAGTCAGCCTCGATTTTTTTCGCTAATTCTCCTGTCGGAGTGCCTCCGCCATTGGGTTTCATACAATGCCAATAAAAAGTATGATTCCAGGCTTGAGCAGCATTATTGAACAATCCTGCTTGACTAGCGTCTCCCGCGATCGCCTTAATCACCTCTTCAAGGGATTTACTATCTAATGCTGTTCCCTGAACGGCATCGTTGTACTTACTGACATAAGCAGCATGATGTTTATCGTGATGAAATTCTAACGTGCTTTGAGAAATCGCTGGTTCTAAAGCAGTGTAATCGTATGGAAGAGATGGTAATTCGTAAGCCATATTCTCGTTTCTCCTCTCGCTATAAAAAATACTTGGGCAAAATATAGGAACATTTCCTTTTGCTATCGTCCCGATCGGTAGCGAATAAGGGGGTTAGAGCCTGTTTTTAACTCCACTGGTGATGGTAGCGTAGTTTCGACCAATAAAAAATCCTCATCCCCTGGAGGGGGAATAGAACTATCTGAGTGCAGGGGAATGGAGATGAACCCTAGTTAAACGTGAGTTCGATGAGTCGCAAAATTGAATGGTCTAGGCTGGGAAAAGGGAAAAGGGAAAAGGGAAAGAGGAAAAGAGAAAAGTGCTACTTCTACCTTTAAGCTCTTTCTCACCTTAGATTCAGGTTTAACACTTGTAATATTTGTAATAGTATTTTGTATCTTACTGTTCAATTACTTGCTCAATGTACTTATGAAAAAAATTTTATTGCCAATCATAGTTATGGTTGGCGTACAGGCGATCGCTGGTTGTGCCAATGCAAATTTAGTTGATTCTACTCCACCTTCTATTTCCGTTACAGATTCCACCGCAACTCAAACAACTGCTCAAACGTTTGACTATCAAGACTATGCTGATGTACTAAGAACCTATGTCAATGACCAAGGATTGGTTAACTATAGTGGGTTGCAGACAAACAGAGAGCAGCTAGATCGATTTAATCAATCTCTCGGTGCAGTGACTCCCCAAACCTATAGTAGTTGGGGTAAAACGGAGCAAATTGCTTTTTTGATCAATGCTTATAATGCTTTCACTTTGCAATCAATTATCGATCAAAATCCGCTTAAAGAAAGTATTAAAGATATTTCTGGGGTTTGGAATCGGCGGGAATTTTCTTTAGCTGGCGAAACAAGAACTTTAGATAATATTGAGCATGATCTGCTCCGTAAAAACTTCAATGAACCCAGAATTCATGTGGCATTAGTATGTGCAGCTATGAGTTGTCCGACCTTACGCAATGAGCCTTATTTACCCGCTACTTTAGATACTCAATTAAGCGCTCAAACAGCTAGTTTTGTGGCTAGTCCCCAGGGTTTTAGTCTAGATCGAAAAGAGCAGAAAGTTTATCTATCTTCGATCTTTAAATGGTATGGTCAAGATTTTGAGCAGACCTACGGTATTGAAGACAAGTTTAAGGGTAACTCACAGCAACAAGCAGTTTTAAATTACCTTAATCCGACATTAGATCCTGGATCACAAATGTTTTTAGAACAAGGAGATTATCATGTTAAATATTTAGATTACGATTGGTCTTTAAATAAACAATAAACCGAAGAGAAAATTATAGTTAATCTTATAGTTAATCTTGAAATTAGTCGGACTTCTGCCAAACAATTATGTTGGCAATTAAATATTAATGTCAAGGTGATATTTACCAGAACCGCAAGTTACTTTTTATACTAACAATTTACCAATTTGTAGCGCATTTCAGACATTCGCGATCGCTTTATGTGATGAAGCATGTCCCTTGTTACTCAGAATGCTTACAGCTAACAATAACTATGTTTTCGGGAAACCTATCATAGAATCTCTAAACTTAAGCCTTGTGTTAACGAGAAATTTACATATCTTTTGTTAAGCTAGCCTCACTTGAAACGGTAGGGTAATTTTAATTAAATAATGCAAACTATTAAGCCCGTATCAGGAAATGGAAGAGGAATCTATGAGCCAAAGAAATCAGGGCTAAATTTTCCCCTTCAACTTCCTACTTTACTAATCTTATCAGCGTTAGGTTTTGTAGGCGCGATCGCCATTTCTTGGTTATTGGGCAACAGTCATGTTACGGAATTATTTGTGCGGCTCCATTTAGTTCAGTCTAATCCTCCTCAATGGCTGATGCCGCCTCAGTTAAGCAATAATTACTATTTACTAATACCAACCTTAATTCTGTTTTTGGTAGCTCAAGTAGTGATGAAACTGTTTCCTGAGCCTACAGTTTTGTCCCAACGCTTGGTTGGTGGGCTGTGTCTTGTCTTGTTTGTTCGCTATTTTGCCTGGCGCTCTTTTTGTAGTCTTAATGTTGCTAACCCCGTAGATGGTATCTTTAGCATTACGCTACTGGGGATGGAACTATTAGCCATGATCGGCACTGCATTTCAGTTGTTATTACTGTTTACTGCTAAAAGCCGCACAGCCCAAGCAGATCGTTGCAGCATTGCTGTGAAAGAAGGTCGTTACAATCCTACCGTAGACATTCTGATTCCTACCTATAACGAGCCTGACTTTATTGTTAAGAGAACCATCATGGGTTGTCAGGCACTTAACTATGAACGCAAGCAGATTTATGTTCTGGACGATACCCGAAGACAGAGCATGAAACAGCTAGCCCAGGAATTAGGATGTCATTACCTGACTCGCCCAGATAATTCCCATGCTAAGGCGGGTAATCTCAATAGTGCTTTAAAACAGACCCACGGCGAATTAGTGGTGGTATTCGATGCGGATTTTGTACCCACGACTAATTTCTTAGAGCGCACCGTCGGCTTTTTTCACAACTCCAAAATAGGCTTATTGCAGACTCCCCAAAGTTATTATAATTCTGATCCCATTGCCCGTAACTTAGGTCTAGAGAATGTTTTAACGCCAGAAGAAGAAGTTTTCTACCGTTATCTCCAGCCAATTAGAGATGGGGCTGGGAGTGTCGTATGTGCGGGAACGTCTTTTATCGCTAGACGTAGTGCGCTGCAAGAAATAGATTACTTTGTCACGGATTCAGTCAGTGAAGACTATTTCACGGGAATTCGCTTGTCAGCAAAAGGTTATGAACTGGCGTATCTAAATGAAAAATTGAGTGCAGGGTTAGCAGCAGAAAGCATTGGAGCGCATATCGACCAGAGGTTACGTTGGGGACGAGGCACTCTTCAAGCCTTCTTTATTAAATCCAATCCATTGACGATCCCAGGTTTAAATCCTTGGCAAAGATTGGCACACCTTGAAGGTTTAGCCCATTGGTTGACCTGTTTTCCCCGTGTCTTTTTTCTCTTTGTACCCATCATCAGTACTTTCGCTCAGTTAAACCCCATTAATACTTCCTTACCCGAAACTTTATATGTAACCTTGCCCTACTACGTCCTGTTGCTATCGGTGTTTTCCTGGCTTAATAGGCGATCGCGTTCAATTCTGTTGTCTGATATTTACTCCATTGTTCAGGCAATTCCTGTCTTGTTCACCGTCGTCAAAGTATTATTAAATCCCTTTGGCAAAGGTTTTATAGTTACCCCGAAAGGTATGGCTAGAGACAAGTTTAACTATAATTGGTCTTTGGCTATGCCCATGACCATCTTGTTAGGGGCAACTTTAATTAGTTTTTGCATTAGCCTGTTCAAGTTTCCCGAAGCTGGCATGAGCTTAGGTTTGGTTTGGGGTGCCTATAATCTAGTCACTATTGCCGTTGCCATGATGACTTTGTTAGATTTGCCCAAACTGAGTTTGTATGAATGGTACAACCGCAAGCAAGAAGTTAATCTTTATGGCGATCGCCACGTTTACCCAGGCAAAACGCAAAAAATCTCGGAAGAAGGAGTAGAAATAGTTCTCGATCCAGCGGTTCATTTGCCTACGAACGTGATGGTAGAACTAATCCCCGAAATCCTAGTTGTCTCTGGCAGGGTAACTCGCAGTTGTACTGTAGATGGAGCTTTAAATGCGATTGTTAAGTTTCAAAATGTCACTACCGAGCAGCACCGTGAATTAGTAGAACTACTTTATTGTCGCCCTGGTCAATGGGAAACGCGCAAAATTCCCAATGAATTGCAGTCTGGATTAATTTTGTTCAAACTGCTTCTGAGACCATTGGTGTTTTTAAATTCCAAAAAGGTTAAGCAAATGAAGTTGCATTATTAATCTCAGATTCAATTCTCTTGTGAGGGTGATGAGCAGCAGGGGAGAGCAATTAAATATAAAATGCTTAAATCAGCTTACTTATTTCTAGGATAAGTTGATATATTTAATCCTGCTGTCTATACCAAAAACATGATCGAAAGAATCTCTAAGTTACCGAAATGGCTGACTATCGGGCTAGTTGTTCCCTTACTGGTATTAAATGGCTGGCTAATCATCTTAGCCTTTGAATATTTTGAATCTCTGATCACCATCTTCATCACCGCGACTCTGGTGTCATTTATCTTGGATTACCCTGTCCGCTTTATTGAACAGCGTAATGTCCGAAGAGCGATCGCCATTTTACTAGTGCTGCTAATTGGCATCTTGCTGCTAGGCATCATTGGCGTTACGGTAATTCCCATCCTGTTGAATCAGCTTAATGGTCTACTGGAACGTCTCCCCAGCTATGTCGCTTCTGGTAGTGAACAAGCTCAAGTCTTTGAAGCCTGGGCAGAGGAGCGGAATCTTCCCCTGAGTATTAGTAGTTTAGTTGTGGATTCCCTGACTCGAATAACTTATCAATTACAACAATTAAGTGGTCAGATTTTAGGCAGCTTCTTCTCCGTAGTTGGTAGTCTCTTAGATCTGCTGCTGACCATCGTGCTAACTTTTTATATGCTGCTCCACGGCAATGAATTATGGGAAGATGTGTTCCAATTTTTCCCTGGTAATTCTCGACAAAATATTCGTGATGCTCTCAAACGCACTTTTAACAACTATTTTGTCGGTCAAATGACGGTGGCATCAGTGATGGGGGTTTCCATTACCATTACTTTTTTAATTATTCAAATTCCCTTTGCCTTATTGTTTGGCTTAGTTGTGGGCTTGATGGCTTTATTTCCCTTTGGAGCAGCTTTAAGCATCAGCTTGGTGAGCTTTTTAATGGCTCTCAAAAGTATTTGGCTAGGTCTAAAAGTTTTAGCAATCTCTTTCGTAATTGAGCAAATAGTAGAAAGTGTCATTGCCCCAAGACTGCTGGGAGAATTTACGGGATTAAATCCTGTTTTAGTCTTAGTTTCTCTTCTCATTGGTGCACAGTTAGGGGGATTTTTGGGCTTGATTTTAGCTGTACCGATCGCCAGTTTTATCAAAGTACTATTTATGCTGTTCAAACTAACTCCAGAATATGATGAAATACCAGCTGAAGGCTGAAATCAAAAACAATTAAAGAATTCAAACTTATGATCGCAATTTATCCAGGTAGCTTTGATCCAATTACTTTGGGTCATATTGATATTATCGAAAGAGGGGCAAAGCTTTTTGATAAAGTTATAGTGGCGGTGCTTTCTAATCCTAGTAAACAACCATTATTTACAGCGGAAAAAAGAATCGAGCAAATTACACAATGCACCCAACATATTAGTAACGTAGAAGTAGATAGTTTTGTTGGCTTAACTGTAGATTATGCCAAAATACACCGCGGTGGAGTATTACTAAGAGGCTTACGAGTCCTGTCTGATTTTGAAAAGGAATTACAGATGGCTCATACTAACAAAACTCTAAATCAAGAAATTGAAACCATATTTTTAGCTACTAACAAAGAGTATGGTTTTTTGAGTAGTAGTATTGTCAAAGAAATTGCTCAATTTGGAGGTGCAATTGATCATTTAGTCTCACAAAATATTGCGGAAGATATGGTGCAAAAATATCATCAACAGCAAGATAAAAGCCTAATCTAAGCTACTAAAATAGATGATACTTACTAAGTAAAAAAGTCGAAAATAAGTTGGCAATTAGAGACATTTTGAGTTAGAAATAAAATTCAAGAGTCCAATACATTTGCTTATATTAATGTTGCCAACTAATTATCTTCAGTCCCCTACAGTTCCCCTAGAGATACAAGAAACCACTCTCCCACAGCCAGAGCTAGGTTTTAATATCGAAATTGAGTTGGATGCTTTAGAAGAACTAATTGTTAATAGTACCCATGTTCCATTGACTGAATTTGTGGTGATAGATCGGGTTGTTTTTCTTTATCAGCTAAATCAAATTAAATCACATTTGCCTGTAGATTTGGCTACTGCCATTGCCATTGCTAACCGCAAACAGCAAATCATTTCTGAGGCAGAAAATTACGCGGCTGAATTGGTGAAGTCGGCGCAAGCAGAAGCGAAGGAAATTTTGCGTGATTCAACCATTTTGCGCCAAGCAGAGTTAGATGGAGCCAAGGTAAGACTCAAAACTGAACAAGAATGTGAGTATCTTAAACAGACTACTCTCCAGGAAGTGGCGGAGTTGCGTCAAAATGCGATCGCTGAATCTCACGCCATCCAAACGGGTGCTGATGATTATGCGGATCATGTACTTGGGGATATTGAACAAAAAATACAACAGATGTTGCTGATTATCCAAAATGGTCGTCAACAATTAGATGGGTAGATATTAAGTAGATTATTAAATAGCTTAATTCTGATCCCAATCGCCAATACTGGAACCTCTACAAGAAATATAAAGAGATTCACTTTGTTTGCGACGATAACGAGATAACCTTTTGCGAGACTTAAGGGCTTCCCTAGCTACATAGCTAAACCATTTATGAACATCTGCCCCAGACTGATAACCTTCAATCAAAGCTTCTTCCGAAACTTCCAATAAAATCTGGACTAAATCTGAACCGCGAAGCTCTAAATAGCGATTGTAGAGGTTGGACTCTTTTTCCCAATGAGGTAAAGTCTCGTCTCCCACTCCCATATTTCTTGCCAATTCAATCAAATCATAATGATCGGTGTACCAAATATCTTCATGATCCATATCAGGAAAGATGCTTGCTTTACTTGCCAGAATATCGATCGCCGAAATGATAATGGCATTAATTTTATTTTGCTCCGCTGAAGCGTAATGCTCTTTGACCACTGCCCGAAGAGTTTGGGCGAGATCAGCATATCTGTCCTGAGCAATTTTGCAAGCCTGACGGTAGTCTTGATGGGCGAGGAAGTAAAATTTATCGTTCTCGGTTTTAGGTAAATTGTGGTGCCTGGCTCTGGCTCGATCTAATTGCGGATTATAGGTGGTTTCAGGCGAAAACAACGTCATTAATTTAGATAGCAGCATAAAAATAATGTTTTTAAAATGTCTCAGTAATAGAAAAAATTAAACTTATGATTCCTTCTTTAAAGGCTGTATTTTAAAATCATTACCTAAATCATATTGAAGAGGCATGATTTCGATCGCTTTGTTTATAGATCTACATCTTTGATGCGATATTGATGCGATCGCCATGTCCATCAATTGGTAGTGTGACATTTCGCTGTAAAGCTGAATATGCTCTTTTCTGCATATTTACTGCTCACAAGTATATTTACCTAAGACTAGTAAGTTATACTTTAATTCGTTAGAAATGCACTTAAAATCAGCTAATTTTAAATATTATTGGCACAGCTTGTCTACTGTAGGCATAATTCTTAGCTTTGCTTTAACTACTTCTAATTCTCATGCCTCTACTCAAGTTTTTAGCAATCAATCAAACACGTCTACATTATTTAATAAAGTAGAACCAAGAACTAACTCTAAATTCGATCTCACTCCCCCAGAGACGCTAATCATCTCTGGTTTACCTGTATTGCCAGCAGCGAGCAGCCTGATCAAACAATTTGAGGGTTTTCGTCCTACTGCCTACATCGATACTAGTGGATTACCCGTAGTCGGTTATGGTCAAACTAGAGTTAATGGCAAAACTGTACAATTGGGTCAATCTATTAGCCAGGAGCAAGCGAACCTTGCTTTAGAGCAAGAGCTATTACAAATTCAACAGTTAGTCCTAGCTCACGTCAAAGTAGATTTGAATCCCTATCAGCTAGGGGCATTGACTTCCCTGGTTTACAATGCGGGAACGGCAGCGATTAGAAATAGTACCCTAATTAAAAAGCTCAACGCAGGGGATTATCTGGGAGCATCCCAAGAATTCCTGCGTTGGAATAAAGCTAATAGTGGCGGAGCATTAGTCGTGCTTCCTGGGTTAACTAAACGCAGAGCCGCCGAGCAACAATTATTTTTGACTCCCCACAAGGAAGTGGCAAGTAATAATTAACCTGAGCATTGCTAATTATTTAGTCCCGATAGTTAGTCGGAAGAGCCTCTCAATTACTTTCCACCAGAGGCTTTCCTTGCTCTTTCAAATAGACAAAAACAGATTTGTCCCCAATATCAGGATCGATTTCTTGGGTCATTTTTCTGATAGCAAAGATACTAAAACCGATAGACCAAGCTCCAAGTAAAGCTTGTTCTACCTCTAGGGGCAGAATTCCCGCCATATGCCCCAATAATAATAGAGGCACGATGGGAGTCAAAATTTTAGTTTCTAAGCGATTAAAACAAAAAGCCTCTTTAAAATAAATTCCTGTTAGGGCAGCAAAAGTAAAGCCTGTACCCAATAAAGTTAGTGGATGATGGTAGATATAAAGTGCCAAGGGTTCCCGATGGGACATGGCGATCGCTATAGTCGCCACCGTGCCGATCACCCAAAAAGCCTGTAAGGTCAGATGCAAAGGTTTCAAATAGATATGAATAAAATATAGGCTCACTCCTAAACCCACCGAAAATAGGGCAAATAAAGGGGTAATCGCAGGCAAGGCAGCTTTACCTTGGGCAAAAAAGAGATTGCTCGCGATCGCAAAGCTACCAGCGGCCAGAACTAATCCCCCGCGATAAATAATTACCTCCAGGCGATCGCGTTTGGTAATTGTGTATTCACCAAATTGCCCTTGGTAAGTTTGAGGTTCTCGATCTAAAAGAGTAAGCATAAAATTTATTAACTGTTAGTTATGTTAATCAACTTTATTCTATGAAGTTTTACTCATAAGTACTCCTTTTCGTAGCAAAAATGTTATCTTATATATCCAGCTTTGACATGCACTATTTTTTAGAATAAAAAGTCCATCATGAACAATAATCGCCAAAAAACCTTGCAAGACGCTAGCAATAATCATCGTGAAAGTATGCTTCGTAGTTTAAATGCACGGCTAGAAGCAGCACGAGCTAACGGAAATGAGAAACTAGTCAAACAGCTAGAAGCAGAAGCCAAATATTTACATCTTTAAGTTAACGATTTCTTACAAAAAATAAAAATTCATGATGGTCATAAATCTATGACCGCTTATTTAAAGGATTTAGCATAGCTGAATTCTTTTTTTGTTCCCTGGTATGAGCCATAGAATTATCAGGGATCTCTGACTGTTGGCAAGAAAACTCCATCAGTATCCAGTACGGATTGTTCTCTGCTATGATGATTAAGCCATAAAGAGGAGAGGTGGCAGAGTGGTCGAACGCGCTCGACTTGAAATCGAGTGTACTGAGAAGTACCGTGGGTTCGAATCCCACCCTCTCCGTGTTCACAACCTTGAAATCAGTTTCTCTCATATCTTCATTTCTAGGAAGAGCGATCGCACTAATAGATAAAGGACAAGCTGTAATTCCGATTTGGTTGGATATAATCCTCCAGAAGTTATAAAAAAAGTTAGCTTAGGGAAGTCCAATTAAATAAACATCTAATTTAAACTGGTTTGTTGATATCTGTCCTGATTCTGGATGAGTTTGAATATTTTATTTTCTGGAGTTCCCTTAAAACTCATGGTCGAAAGCAAGCAAGCATTTTTCGATATGGCTTCGATCATTTACGTCGCATTCTATATGGCTTAGATGAACATAAAGCTGATTTTCTCCAATCTCTCCAGTTTTTGTCCTGTACTTAGGTCGAATTCATGTAAAACTAGCTGGTCGTAACTGGCTCCAGGGTTGAGCCTGTTCAAGTTGAGCAGCCAGGGCTAGAATTACCACCTCAGCATTTGGTTGACCGACTAGTTGAACTCCCAAGGGAACTCCGTGAGTATCAGACCCCGCAGGAATATTAACTACTGGTTGTCCTGTCACGTTAAAGGCAGGACAGGGGAGTATCCAGTTTACGATCTTATGAAAAGTTTCTTCAGGACTAAGATTTTGCCACTCACCTATTCTAATAGCAGGGTGCATATAAGTTGGAGCAACTAACACATCGATTTGAGCAAAGAGACTGACTAGCTGTCGAGCAAACAACTGCATCTGAGTTACCGCTTGTAAATATTCTCCCGCTGTCCCAGATTGGGTCATTACCCATTGATTCAGCGGACTTAATACTTCTGGGGGAATTCCTGACCCCGCCACCGCACTTGACCAGACGATGGTAAAGGGATCGATTAGGGGCGACAGGTCGATCTCTTGGGGAATTACAGCATGACCCATTGCTGCTAACTGCTGCGCTATTTGGGTAACGGCTTGCTGACATTCTGGGGCAGGTTCTCCTACGGGCAGAATAGAAGTTAGATAGCCTACTTTTAACTGGGGTAAGGACTTTTGACTATTGCTGAGAAAAGATACTTCAGGAGGTTCTAACCAATAGGGATCGCCAGTTATGTAGCCCGTCGCTAGGTCTAAAAATGCTGCTGCGTCTGCCACGGTACGGGTGACGATGCCATGAGTTCCTAAACCGCTAAGGCGATCGCCCACAGGAGAAAAAGAAATTCTGCCCCGACTGGGTTTAACTCCCACCAAACCACAACAGGCCGCAGGACCACGAATTGACCCCCCTGCATCCCCTCCTAAAGCGATCGCACAAAAACCCGCAGCCACCGCAGCGGATGAGCCACCACTAGAACCCCCAGGGGTATAGCCTAAGTTCCACGGATTACGAGTCGGCGCAAACCCTTCTGGTTCGGTGTAGGGAAAAGAACCTAGCTCCGATGTCGCCGTCTTTCCGAGGATAATAAACCCTGCTTGTTTAATTTTGCTGACTACCCCCTCGTCGTATTGGGCAATTTGACCCTTGAGAGCAGCAATGCCGTAGGTTATCGGCATATCCGCTACAGATTTGAGATCTTTAATGGCGATCGGCACTCCAAAAAAAGGTGGGAGATAACTAGTATCGATAGTTTCCGCTAGCTGGGTGGTTTTTGCCTGGGCATCAGCGATCGCCATTTCCCTGGCAACATAATTGAAACTACCCACTTGACCATCATATTTAGCGATGCGGTCTAAATACAGTTCAGTCAATTCCAGGGGAGTAATCTGTCGCTCTTTAATCAACTTGGCTTGTTCTAAGGCTGAGGTGAAAGCTAGGTCGGAAGGGTTTTGAAAAGGCATAAAGTGGTTTTTATTGATTTACAGTCTCAAAGCAAGGAGTTATTTTAAGATTAGACAATAACAGTCTGCCCATTATTCCCATCAAAAATAAATAAATGCGCCAAATCAAATTTTACCGTCAGGCGATCGCCTTGGCGACTTTGGCACTGAGCGTCTGCTAGCAAGTTAAGGGTGAGGTTCGATCCGGTCACAGTTGCCTTAATCAGGGTTTCCCTCCCCAAAGGTTCGACTAAATCTACTGCGAGAATTAAACAATCGTCATTATCCTGAGCAGATATCGGTTGAATCTTAAGATGTTCAGGGCGAATCCCCAGATGAAACTTTTGTCCTAGACTTAGCTGTAATTGCTGCTGTAATTGCTGTCCTCTGGCTTGATTCAACATTAACGACTGCTGGTTAAACACCATTAAGCGATCACCTTCATAGGTAGCGGGAATAATATTCATCGGGGGATTGCCTAAAAACCCCGCCACCATACTATTGACAGGATGACTATAAACCTCTTGGGGGCTACCAATTTGCTGCACTCTACCATTGTCTAGCACCACAATCCGATCCGCTAGAGTCATGGCTTCTAGTTGATCATGAGTCACGTAAATCGTTGTAATCTTAAACTGCTGATGTAACCGCTTTAATTCCGCTCTTGTATTATCTCGTAACTGAGCATCTAGATTAGACAGGGGTTCATCCAGTAAAAATACCTGGGGTTGACGGGCGATCGCTCTACCTAAAGCGACTCTTTGTTGTTGTCCCCCTGATAGCTGTTTGGGTTTACGTTTTAACAGATGTTCTAAATCCAGAGAACGAGCTACTTCCTGCACCTTGCGGGCAATCTCTGGCGGGGGATAACGACGCATCTTTAACCCAAAAGCTAAATTATCCGCCACGGACATATGAGGATAGAGGGCATAATTCTGAAATACCATCGCCACGTCTCGTTGCCTCGCAGGAACATCATTAACCAAGCGATCTCCAAGATACAACTCTCCTTGAGTAATGGACTCTAACCCTGCAATGGTGCGAAGAATAGTAGATTTACCACAACCAGACGGGCCAACCAAAACCCAAAAAGCGCGATCGGGAATCTGCAAGGTAATATCTTGAATTGCCGTGGTGTGATCAAACTGTCGGGTAACTCCCTGGAGACGAACTTGAGCCATGAATTGATATAGTAACTGTCATAACTCCCAACGCTAACTCTTCGAGTATAGCGCGAGCTTCCCAATCTCACTATTACTCCGAACTCACCAAATTTAGTGGCAGTTGGCTCTGATTTCAGGAATTCTTTCCCCTGCGTTATTGGTGCGATATGCCGTCAAAATAATCTTGCCCGACTCAGTTACCATAATTCCCCTGACTGGTTTCTAGAGGTTCAGGAATGCTAGCTTGAGCAGGGTTTTGATTACTTATACTCTCAGAATTCGATGGGGCATCTAGTGCGGGGGTGATTCCGCCTCTACCTGCGATCGCCAAACCATTATGACTTCATTGACATTTTGATTAGCGATTTTTTTCTGCTCAAAATCATAAATTGTCTCAATCTAACCTGTAAAAAAGCTAGTGACTAAAAAACGCAAAACAGATACTTTTAGTAAAAATGTATTAAGAAATGAATTCTCGCTGACGGTCTATTAATTTCCCCTGTGCATTGATTTTGAAGGAAAATCCTGCTCCAAAAAGTCCGCTTCTTAGTTTGACCTACTTTCCATCAACAAATTAAAAATGACATGAACCTACTTCTCTAAAGGCATTAGTCGTTGAGAAAATTTGCTCTAACACTAATAAACCTGTTTACAAAAGTGTAAGATAGGCAACGACTATTCTATATTCTATATAGCGATCGTAAATTATCCTTTGACACATACTACTTGCTTAATAGTAGCGACAACTTCAACTAAATCTGATTGCTGCGCCATCACTTCTTCAATCGGCTTATAGGCTCCAGGAATTTCATCGATGATTTTGCTATCTTTACGACATTCAACTCCCTTTGTCTGCTCAATCACATCTTCAACGGTAAATTGTTTCTTAGCCTTAGTGCGAGACATTAACCTGCCAGCACCGTGGGAGCAAGAACAATAACTGTCATGATTTCCTTTGCCTTTGACAATGTAAGATTTCGTCCCCATCGAACCAGGAATAATCCCATAGTCTTCTGGTTGAGCGCGCACTGCCCCCTTACGGGTGACATAAACGTCTTCCCCAAAGTGAACTTCTTTTTCGGCATAGTTATGGTGACAATTGACGGATAACAGAGGCTTAATCTCCTTCCCTCCAGTGACAAACTCTTCGACGATTCGTTTAAAACGCTCCATCATCACATCTCGATTAAAACGGGCATAATCCTGCGCCCACTGTAAATCGCGCCAATAAGCCTCAAATTCAGGAGTTCCTGCGACAAAATAAGCCAAGTCAGGATCGGGCAAACTAAGATCGGCTAACTCTGCCAACTTTTTGCCTGTAGAAATATGACATTGAGCCAACTTGTTGCCAATATGACGTGAACCAGAATGGAGCATCAGCCAGACATAATTTTCTGTATCTAAACAAAGTTCGATAAAGTGATTGCCACCACCTAAAGAACCCATTTGCTTTTGCGCCTTGTCATCAAGATCCTGTACCCCTGGATGTAATTCCTTAAAATCTCGCCATCCTTGCCAATTGGTAACGCTCTTCTCAATACGCTTATTGTCCCATCTACCCACAGGAATTGATCGCTCGATTTGATGGCGAATTTTTTTCAACTTTCCTTCCAGGCGATCGCCCGTAAAGGGCATCTTCAGCGCAGCCATCCCGCAACCAATATCAACTCCGACAGCAGCAGGGATTACTGCATCTTTTGTGGCAATAACGGAACCAACTAATGCCCCTTTGCCCAAATGAACATCAGGCATCAATGCCACATGCTTAAAAACAAAAGGCAGAGATGCGACATTCTTTGCCATCTGGGCTTCTCGACTATCAAGCTGATGATTCGCCCAAGACAAGACAGGTTTGTTACTTGATAAATCTAATTGTTCGTGTGGCATGACTTTATTGCTTAATTACGTATATAGTACAAAATCTGTGATGGTTTTGCCGAGAAAATTGTAAAGATATACTTAAAACTGCTTTCCCTTTCACCTTTTCCCTTATTAAGCTACAACGGTCAAGGGGCGTACAAGCCCCGTCAATGTTATTAGCGATCATCAGTTGAAATTTTAGAATTATGACTCAAAAATCTAACGTGTGGTTAACCAAAATGTTTTCGTTACTGTTAATTAGCAGTTTGGTTTTAGGAGGATGTACGACATCCGCAACAGATCTTGCACAATCACCCTCATCATCTGATAATCTGGCAAATAATCAATCACAAGTGGCGAACGCCGAAAACAGTAATAAAACAATGAGTAATAATTTGCCCCAGTTAGAAGGGATGGCAAAGGTAGAATTGCAGGTTAATGGTTCTCCTATCTTGATTGAAATCAATGGCACCGAAGCACCAACAACGGCGGGTAATTTCGTCGATTTGATCGACCAAGGTGTTTATGATGGATTAGTATTTCACCGAGTTATCCCAGGCTTTGTCGCTCAAGGGGGAGATCCCCAAGGCAAAGATCCAAAATTTAGTGGTCAGTTGGGTACGGGAGGATTTACCGATCCAGCAACGGGTATGGAACGTCGGATTCCCCTAGAGATTAAACTAGATGGCGATGATCAACCTACCTACAGTAAGGCCAAACTACCTGGCTCATCGGTAGTTCTCAAACACGATCGCGGTGTCATTGCAATGGCTCGTTCTGCCATGCCCGATTCTGCTTCTTCCCAGTTCTATATCGCCTTAGAAGACTTACCTTCCCTAGATGGAGACTATGCAGTCTTTGGTAAGGTGGTTACAGGGATGGATGTAGTGGACAAAATCAAACAAGGCGATCGCATTAGTACTGCCAAAGTAGTGGAAGGTTTAGACAACCTTAAAAAATAACTGGCTTTTGATGATTAGCAACGAGTCTCTAATTTACTATTTCTAGTAATAGTTCTAGACCCTAAGCTAATAATTTCACCTAATTTCTCAAGCCTATGGATGTGGTTATTACTGGGATAGGATTAAGTTCCTGTCTCGGTTCACTCCAAACAACCTGGTCAAGTATTTTACAAGGAAAATCAGGAATTAAGTCCCGCCAGCTTTTTCCTCAACTTCCTGCTTATCCTTTAGGGATGATTGATGCTCAACCCAGTAACATCAGCGATTTAACTCAGAAAATTCTCCTCGATGCCCTACAAGATGCTGAGTTACAAGTTCCCTTAAGTCAAAGCGGTGTCGTGATTGGTTCCAGTCGTGGTTGTCAGGCGATTTGGGAACAATTAGCCAGTCAAAAACGGCAACAGATTCCCCACTGGTTAGAAACATTACCTCATCAACCTGCCCTCATTACAGGCAATTATCTCCAAACCACTGCTCCCGTATTAGCCCCAATGGCTGCTTGCGCTACAGGAATTTGGGCTTTAGCTAGAGGTTATGAACTAATTAAAACTGGTCGGTGTGAAAGAGTTATTGTGGGGGCGGTAGAAGCGCCCATTAGTCCTCTAACGTTAGCTGCTTTTGAGCAAATGGGGGCATTAGCTACGACAGGTTGTTATCCCTTTGATCGATCGCGAGAAGGTTTAGTCTTAGGAGAAGGTGGCGCAATGTTTGTTTTAGAAACCTCAGCCTTAGCCGCTCGTCGCCAAGCCCAAGTCTATGGCAAAATCCTGGGTTTTGGTTTAACCTGCGATGCTTATCATGTCAGCGCTCCGCAAACAACCAATGGTAGTGCAGCTAGGGCAATTAAACAGTCATTGGCACGGAGTAATCTAGAACCAAAGGCGATCGATTATATTCATGCCCACGGTACTAGTACAGTCTTGAATGATCGTCATGAAGCAGAACTAATTCAGCATCTATTTCCGCAACCAGTAACAGTAAGTTCTTCCAAAGGAGCTACAGGGCATACCCTGGGAGCATCTGGCGCAATTAACACCGCCTTGATCCTAATGACAATGAAACACAATTATTTGCCCCCTTGTGTTGGGTTACAAGATTTGGCATTTGATCTGGATGTAGTTACCCAAGCAAGACCAGCAGAAGTTAATCATGCTATGGGTTTTAGCTTTGGTTTTGGTGGGCAAAATGCTGTAATTACTTTGAGCCGATAAAGGAGCTTTGCTCCAGCTATAAGCCATAAGCTATAAGCTATGAGCTTCAATCAGAAAAGGTATTAAATCTCTCCTGATCTCAGACCACCAAACTTTGTTTGGTGGGGGTATTAAACCCGATAGCTAAGGCGCGTTTTATGTAGGAATCTTCCCACATAAAAGCCGCCGTGTAAGTTTAAAGCTACTGTATGCGGAGCGGTGTCCTTTAGGACGCAAGTAGTTAATTAAAAGGCTTAGAGCTTAAAGCTTTTTCGATAAAGGAGCTTGGCGATCGCAATTAAGTATAAGCTGTAAGTTTCAATCTAATAGGGGTTTGAAACCCCAACTGATGGTCGTCAACCGATGGACGATACGAGGCTAGTAAATTAAAAGGCTTATAGCGGCTTATAGCTTAGAGCTTTTGAACTTACTTCACTAACTCCACATAGGTATTAAGTCCAATCTGTTCTTCCCGAGTTTCTAACCCAGCCAATACAGGATAATTGGATACTCCATATTCCATGAAATTCACTTCACTAAATCCAATATGTTTGGCTACCGTCGTTAATTCTTCTCTGGAGTAAAAATGTAGATGTCCCCAAGCAGTGTAGGCTTCTTCCTTGGCAACTACTACTGTTTCATAGTCGCTAGTTGGATAATGTTTTTTTAATACTCCTTCCAAACCAGGAAAGGCTAAACGCAATACACCACCTGTTTTAAAAGTACGGAAACATTCACTGAGAAAAATAATTGAATCCACCTGTTGGAGATGTTCAATAAAATCTTCGGCGAAGCCAAATTCAAAGTGGTTATCAGGAAAAGGGTGCTTAGAAGTAAGGTCTACTGCATAGTAGATTGTATTATCTGGAATGATAAATGAATTTTTGTGATGAAAATCTACGTTCAACCAATCTTGAAGATATTTACCCCCACAAGCATAGTTTATTCGCTTAATTCCTTGGTCATTAATTAGCTTAATATTCTTGGTTTTGCCAATAAACTTTTGGCTATTAAAACTGCTGTAGTTTTGACCAAATTCCAAGTCTTTAACCAAGGGAAGCTTATCCAGTAACTTAAATAAAAGGAATGATCGAGTCTTAATCATACTTCTGCTGTTTTTGGATCTTAAAGTTTCACTGATATACTACCATTGACTCTGTTGTGTAATCAAGATAGCGATCGCTCAATCTAGAATAATTGATCATGTGTCTACTTTAAGATAACAACCTCCAAATATTGGATCAAATATTCGATATAGTAAAGATCTAAGATGATTACTCGACCTATTAGGAGATATAAGTTTTGACCCTTGTCTTTGATAACCTTGTTGATGCGGATATAGCCAAGCCTGCCAGATATTTAGGTAATGAACTTGGTGCAGTGCATAAGCCTTGGACAGATGCTTCGGTGCGCTGGGTGTTGACTTATCCTGAAGTCTATGAGGTGGGGGCATCGAATTTGGGTCATATTATTCTCTACAATATTATTAACGCCCAACCGCAACAGTTATGCGATCGCACTTATCTCCCTGCACCAGATTTATCAGCCAAGTTGCGAGCCACGAACACCCCCTTGTTTGCTTTGGAATCGAAGCGATCGCTCCAAGATTTTGATATTCTAGGTTTTAGCCTCAGCTATGAACTGGGAGCAACTAACATCCTCGAAATGCTCAGTTTGGCGCAGATTCCCTTAACTTGGAAGGAAAGAGAGGCTGGGGATTATCCGTTGATCTTTGCTGGGGGACAAACCGCCACTTCTAACCCCGAACCCTATGCGGATTTCTTTGATTTTATTGCCTTGGGGGATGGGGAAGAATTATTACCTGAAATTGGTTTAGTGATCAAAGAAGGTAAAGCCGCAGGATTGAGTAAAGAGGCATTATTACTCGATCTAGCTCAAGTTCCTGGGGTATATGTGACTCGGTTCTATGAAATGGCGGCAGATGGCTCAGTGCATCGCCTTAGAAAGGATGTTCCTCAGCGGATATTGCGTCGAGTAGCTACGCCGATTCCTGCCTATTCCATTGGCTTAGTACCCTATATTGAAACGGTACACGATCGCCTAACGGTAGAAATTAGAAGGGGTTGTACTCGTGGTTGTCGTTTTTGCCAGCCAGGTATGTTAACTCGCCCTGCGACAGATGTTGAGCCAGAAAAAGTGGTAGATGCGATCGAGCAGGGAATGCGAGCAACAGGCTACAACGAGTTCTCTTTGCTATCTTTGAGTTGTTCCGATTACTTAGCTCTGCCTGCGGTGGGGATGGAAATCAAAAACCGTTTGCAGGAGGAGAATATATCCTTGTCTCTACCTAGTCAACGGGTAGATCGGTTTGATGACAATATTGCCGATATTATTGGCGGCATACGCAAGTCTGGGTTGACTTTCGCCCCTGAAGCAGGTACTCAACGGATGCGGGATGTCATCAACAAGGGCTTGACCAATGAAGAGTTACTACGGGGGATTCAAACCGCCGTCACCCGTGGCTGGAGTAAGGTCAAACTCTACTTTATGATTGGCTTACCTGGAGAAACGGATGTGGATGTGGTGGGTATTGTGGATACCATCCGCTGGTTACGTCGTGAGTGTAGTCAGATTAGTAATAAACGCCTCAACTTTAATATCACTATTTCTAACTTTACTCCTAAGCCTCACACCCCTTTTCAATGGCACTCAGTCTCAACCAGTGAGTTTAGACGCAAACAAGAATTACTCAAGTCAGAGTTTCGTCGGGTGCGGGGCATTAAGGTTAACTATACCGATGTTCGCATCTCAGCCATGGAAGATTTTGTCGGTAGAGGCGATCGCCGTTTAGCCCCGGTGGTCAAACGAGCTTGGGAATTAGGTGCTGGCATGGATTCTTGGTGGGAAAACTTAGATCAAGCCTATGGCGCATGGTCACAAGCGATCGCTGAAGCAGATCTGAGCTGGAGATATCGTCAGGTAGAAGATGGGGAATGGAAGATTTTTGATAATTCTGATACCGCCACATCTATCGAAGATGCTACAGGCGCACCTTTACCTTGGGATCATATCAATACAGGTATAGATAAACAGTGGCTTCAAGAGGACTTGCAAAAGGCGTTAGATGCTGCTACCGTACCTGATTGTGCCTTTGAGGGCTGTTCTCACTGTGGAGTATGTGGTACAGACTTTGGACATAATATTGTCGTTCAACCTCCGGCTATTCCCAAGTTTGCGGGACACTTTAAACCCAATCAGGATAAAGAACAAACGATCAGGATGTGGTTTGGCAAAATTGGTGAAATGAGCCTCATTAGCCACCTGGATCTAGTTCGCTTA
>JBEANW010000073.1:0-3436 GCA_041165225.1 Cyanobacteriota bacterium
AGACTTGTCGAAAGTTCGCACTCAAGTAATCAGAATGTTAGGGGAAACTGCGGAGGTAGCTGCTGGTTCTGGCGGTACTCCAGGCAGAAATAAAACCCCGACTCTGGATGAATTTGGCTCCAATCTAACCCAAATGGCAGCGGACGGAAAACTCGACCCTGTAGTGGGTAGACAGAAAGAGATTGAGCGGGTAATTCAAATCTTGGGTCGTCGCACCAAAAATAATCCTGTGCTAATTGGGGAACCTGGGGTGGGTAAAACGGCGATCGCCGAAGGACTCGCCCAGCGCATCTCCAACAGAGATATTCCTGATATCCTCGAAGACAAACGAGTCGTTACTTTAGATATCGGTTTACTGGTAGCGGGGACGAAATACCGTGGGGAATTTGAGGAACGCCTCAAAAAAATCATGGATGAAATTCGTCAGGCTGGCAACGTAATTCTGGTAATTGACGAAGTACATACCCTAATTGGTGCTGGTGCTGCCGAAGGAGCGATCGATGCTGCCAATATCCTGAAGCCCGCTTTGGCTAGGGGTGAATTGCAGTGTATTGGTGCGACCACTTTGGATGAATACCGTAAGCACATCGAGCGAGATGCAGCCTTAGAACGTCGTTTCCAACCTGTCCAGGTAGGAGAACCATCGGTAGATGAAACTATTGAAATTCTCTACGGTTTGCGTGAGCGTTATGAACAACACCACAAGCTAAAAATCTTGGATGAAGCCCTAGAAGCCGCAGCCAAACTGTCAGATCGTTATATTAGCGATCGCTTTTTGCCCGATAAGGCGATCGATTTAATTGATGAAGCTGGTTCTCGCGTCCGTTTGATCAACTCTCAACTTCCTCCCGCAGCCAAAGAGCTAGACAAGGAACTCAGAGAAATCCTCAAACAAAAAGACGAAGCCGTCAGATCTCAAGATTTCGACCAGGCGGGAGAATTGCGCGATCGCGAAATGGAAATCAAAGAGCAGATTCGCACCATTGCTTCCAACAAAAAGAACGAAGCTGGAGACGGTGAAGATAATGCCAATGTTGATGCCGAGGAAATCGCCCACATCGTATCATCCTGGACGGGAGTACCCGTCAACAAGATTACTGAATCTGAGTCTGAGAAACTAATGCACATGGAGGACACTCTCCATCAACGCATTATCGGCCAGGAAGATGCTGTTAAAGCAACTTCTCGCGCCATCAGACGGGCTAGAGTCGGTCTTAAAAATCCTAATCGTCCCATCGCTAGTTTTATCTTCTCTGGCCCGACTGGAGTAGGTAAAACCGAGCTTACCAAAGCTTTAGCAACCTATTTCTTTGGTTCAGAGGATTCGATGATTCGTCTCGATATGTCCGAATATATGGAACGCCATACAGTCTCGAAACTGATTGGTTCTCCTCCAGGATATGTCGGCTACAACGAAGGTGGTCAACTAACCGAAGCAGTACGTCGTCGTCCTTATACAGTAGTCCTCTTCGATGAAATCGAGAAAGCCCACCCCGATATCTTCAATATGCTCTTGCAGATCCTAGAAGATGGTCGCTTGACTGATGCCAAGGGCAGAACAGTAGACTTCAAAAATACTCTATTGATTCTGACTTCTAACATTGGTTCTAAGGTGATCGAAAAAGGCGGTGGCGGTCTTGGTTTCGAGTTTGCTGATGACCAAGCAGAAGCCAAATACAACCGTATCCGTTCTTTGGTTAACGAAGAGTTGAAAAGCTACTTCCGTCCAGAGTTCCTCAACCGTCTCGATGAAATTATCGTCTTCCGTCAGCTAAACAAAGAGGAAGTGAAAGCAATCAGCGAAATCTTGCTCAAAGAAGTGTTCCAACGCTTAACTGAGAAAGATATCTCCCTCGAAGTTACCGACAAATTTAAAGAACGAATCGTTGATGAAGGATTTAATCCTGCCTACGGTGCGCGTCCTTTGCGTCGGGCAATTATGCGCCTCCTAGAAGATGTTCTGGCAGAAGAAATTCTGTCTGGTCGTCTACGGGAAGGAGATACTGCAACGGTGGATATCGATGAAGAAAACAAGGTTGTGGTTGTACCTCAGAAAGAGAAAGTAGAGTTACTCCCCTCTTCGTAATCAATTAATCACTACTGTAAAATCAACTAATTAATTTGAGTAGAGCCTTTCACAGCTCTACTTTTTTTTGGTCAATTTTTGAGTCAATAAAAATCCCAGTAATTTAATGTACCCTTAACATTCTCAATCTCATCTCAATTAACTCCCTCAGCTTCTAGAAAATCGCTCACCCGTGAAAAATAAATCAATTTCGTTTTTATTTCGATAAAAGTGTTAGTGTTAAGATTGAGAATCAACAGATTAATGATTGAGTTTGTATCCAGTCTCTACAGGGTTTTTCCGTAAAGTATTGAGCTATTTCTTGGACAATAATCCAGTCTCTCTAAACACAACATTCACTGAGAAGACAACTAATATCATGTCAATTTACGTAGGCAATCTATCCTATGAAGTTAACCAAGAAGACCTAAATGAAGTCTTTGCCGAGTATGGAACTGTTAAACGAGTTCATATTCCAAGCGATCGCGAAACAGGGCGCGTTCGTGGTTTTGCGTTTGTCGAAATGGAATCAGAAGCTAACGAAGACAAAGCTATTGAAGCTTTAGACGGTGCAGAATGGATGGATCGTGCGCTGAAAGTTAATAAAGCCAAGCCCCGTGAAGACAGAAGTTCATTTGGTGGTGGTCGTAGCAACAACCGCTTTTAATTCAACTTTCTTAATTAACTCTTAAATCAACGCCTTTAGTTTAGAGATCTATGTAGATTAATTCTGCAATCGCTTTTCTAGAGGCTTTTTCGTGACTTGTATATATTTCTTTCTCACTAGTTACGAAAGAGGGAACGTCAGCGATCGCAACTCAACTACCCAATACCGTTCGGTTAAGTCCCCCAGTAGAAACTTTCAAGTAACCTCCAGTTGTGATCTGTAAATCGTCAGCCAATTTATATTTATTAACAATTTTGGACAGTACCAGGCTGATGTGAATTTTTGGTCAAGGCCTTGATGTGACTACTTAAATACAGTTATGGGTAAAATCAACTTTTGCTGAGTTAGGTTGATTTTTGTTACCTGAGAACGCGATCGCATTCTTTATTAGTAGACTTTTAGTAAATCTTGCTAGATCCAAGACTAACGTATAAAAAGACACCCATATTTACAATTAATTTCCTTGGCAACAGCTAAAACTTAGCTTAGTTGCTAACGATCATTATTGAATTATTAGCCTAAATATCTATGACCAATCAAACTCCTCCAGAACCACCAAGCTCAATGCCAGAGCGTCGTAGAAGACCAGCAACGGGGGTGACTTTCGACGAAATGATTGCGATTATCGTCGCCTTTTCTACCATTGGCGCAATATTGTTTTGGACTCTCGGTGGCAAAAACGCTAAGCTGGCGAACAATCTTAG
>JBEANW010000074.1:0-2734 GCA_041165225.1 Cyanobacteriota bacterium
CTTATGAACTAAATTAAGCGCTTCTCCTACTTTAATAATAATCTCAACTGCTTTCTTCTCTCCAAACTTATCCCCCTGATCTAAATGCTGCGCTAGATCTTTTCCTTCTATATATTCCATTACCATGCACCACAGTTCCCCTTCCTGAAATCCTTGGGGATAAACTTTCACTATGTTGGGATGCCTGCAACTGGCAAGGGCGATCGCCTCATTAATAAATTTACTTTGTAATTGGCGAAAATCTGGTTGATTCTTGGCTATCTCGTTGAGGGTTTTCAGGGCAAATAATTTGTTGGTTCTCGTCTCTCTGATGCGATAGGTAACGCCAAATCCCCCACTTCCTAACAACTGCTCGACTAAATATTTGCCACTATTTAGTTCATCCCCCTCTTTCCAATAAACCATCTGTATACATTGTCTTATAGTTGACAGCTATTTTTATGCTACCAGATGTTTTACTAGGTAATAGATTACAGAGAATCAAGAAATAGTCTACCGACTGCCATTACATCATCGCGATCCTTTTGATCGCGTTTTAATTGCCACAGCGATCGCCGAAAATATTTATTTAACATTTTGTGAGAGAATTCTCCCTCAAAATAGTTTTTGAGATTGGATGAGGAATAGTTGGTAACATGAACAATGAGTAGAGATTGACCATTTTATCGCCATCTTGACCGAGTATGACTACCGATTTTCTCAGCCATCTTAATCCTTTCCAACGTCTTGCTGTAGAACATTACTGTGGCCCAATGTTGGTGGTAGCAGGAGCAGGATCGGGTAAAACCAGGGCATTGACTTACCGTATTGCTAACTTGATTCGTAACCAAAAAGCAGATCCAGAGCATATTCTGGCGGTTACTTTTACCAACAAAGCCGCGCGGGAGATGCGGGAACGGATTGAATATATTTTTGCTACGGAGTTGGCGCTAGAACAACACGGGCAACGGCTAGAGTTTTTAACCGAGCGAGAACAGAAAACGTTAAAGTCTAGAGTATATAAAAAAATCACTAAAAAGCTGTGGATTGGAACTTTTCATAGTCTATTTGCCAAGCTTTTACGCTTGGATATTAATAAGTATCAGGATGAACGGGGACGTACTTGGAAACGTAATTTTTCGATCTTTGATGAGTCGGATGTTCAAAGTTTATTTAAAAATATTGTTACCAAAGAGCTAAATCTCGATAATAAGAAATTTGACCCCCGCAAGATTCGCTACGCCGTGAGTAATGCCAAAAACCAGGGCTTAACTCCAGAGGAATATGCTAAACAGGAGCCTGGTTATCGCGGACGGGTGATCTCGGAAATTTACAATGAGTATCAATCTAGGTTGGCTGCTAATAATGCCCTGGATTTTGATGATTTGATTTGGGTTCCTGTGAAGTTGTTTCAGCAAAATGAGTCTATCTTGGGCTATTGGCATACGCAATTTCAGCACATTTTAGTAGATGAATATCAGGATACCAACCGCATTCAGTATGATTTGATTCGCTTATTGGCAACTAATGCTGAAACCCTTAAAAGTGAGTGGAATTGGAATAAGCGATCGCTTTTTGTGGTCGGCGATGCGGATCAATCTATTTATTCTTTCCGTTTAGCGGACTATACGATCTTGCTAGATTTTCAGCAAGACTTTGGGGATGGTTTACCCGATGAAGATACCCGCACCATGATCAAGCTGGAGGAGAATTATCGTTCCCGCGAGAATATTATTCAAGCCGCCAATCATTTAATTGCTCACAACAGTCAGCGGATTGACAAGGTTCTCAAACCCACCAGAGGAGCAGGGGAACAAATCTTTCTCTATAAAGCTGATGAGGAACAAGAAGAGGCGAGGTTTGTCGTGCAACAGATGCAGAAGATTGAGAAAAACAACCCTGAAATAGATTGGGGTGACTTTGCCATTTTATATCGTACTAATGCCCAGTCTCGTCCTTTTGAGGATTTACTCCTACACCATAATATTCCCTACAATATTGTCGGTGGTTTAAAGTTTTATGACCGTAAAGAAGTCAAAGATGCGATCGCCTATTTACGCCTTATTGTTAACCCCGAAGATACGGTAAGTCTGCTACGAATTATTAATACTCCTCGTCGGGGTATCGGCAAGACAACTATGGACAGGCTGATGGATGCCTCGCAACAGATGGGGATTCCCCTCTGGGAAATAGTTAATGATGATACCTCAGTGAACACTATGGGGGGCAGGGCTGCCAAAGCTTTAAATCAGTTTGCCCAGATGATTCAGTCCACTAAAGATAAGTTAGAGAATCTGACGGCAGCGGAAGTCTTAAATCACATCATTGAACAGTCGGGGTACGTCACTGAATTACAGCAGCAAGGCACAGATGAAGCCGATAACCGTATTGCCAATATTCACGAGTTATATAATGCGGTGCAGCAGTTTCAGGAAGATAACGAGGAAAACAGTTTAGAAGCATTTCTCGCCAGCGCTTCTCTTTCCTCAGATTTAGATGATTTAAACGAAGAACAGCAAAAAGTTTCCATGATGACTCTCCATGCTGCTAAGGGTTTAGAATTTCCTGTAGTGTACCTGGTGGGTATGGAACAGGGTTTATTACCCCACAATCGAACTTTGAACGATCCTCTAGAAATCGAAGAAGAACGTCGCTTATGTTATGTGGGCATCACCCGCGCTCAAGAACAGCTCTTTTTAACCTATACCAGAGAACGTCGCCTGTGGGGGAATCGAGAACCAGCGATATCTTCCCA
>JBEANW010000075.1:0-6052 GCA_041165225.1 Cyanobacteriota bacterium
GATCTTCGTTTCTTTCGTATAATCGTTGCAAAGCCCATAAGTAATAATCAACTACTTGCAGACCCCAATATTCAGACGGATATGCTGATTTAATGAGAACATCACTCGAATTAGATATATCCCATTGCTTTTCAAAGTTTGATTTGGCTTTATCAATGGCATTTTTAAGTGCTGTTTCCCGTGGTTTGTTACCACGTCTAGCGAAAATAATTTGATTGCTATCAGCTTTATGTAAAAGGTTTTTAAATGTTCGCGTAACTAAATCATCATAATTTTTATTTTGATTGAACTTTTTACCTTTTTCTTTAAAGTCCCTTTCTGCTGAGTTAGCCAAATCTTTTTTGCTTCTAATAGCAACATATACCTTAGTATTAGATGCTCCCAATATATCAAACACTTGAAGTCTAATATCTGCAAGATCCTTGTTCGCATGGAAAGCAACTGCTGTTTTATTTGCCTCAAGTTGCATTGATGGAATATCTTTGTACAAAGGATCTTGTAAAAGACATTTTCTTAGATATTCAAGTTTTTGACCTAATAAATCAGAATCACATACTTGCGCGACTCCCAACATGAAAAATTTTGATACACTCGGCTGACCAATAATATTTTTACCTTTTCTATTGAATAAAGTTAAATCTCCTGCTTCATCCACGTAATATTGTCTTACTTCGGGTTTTGCTTGCATTGAATCGCTTTTAGATGAAAAAGAGACGACTTACTAATACTAGACTAATACCAGAGTAATTTTTTACCCCCCCTACATTTAATTCATCTGCGATCGCAAACTTGCAATTTCGGTAATCCCAACCTCACACGGCTGCAACACCAACTGATAAAACGTTAGGGTGAATAGATATAACTATGGATTTGTAATTATCTATTTAGCATGACAGACGCAACTATTACCAAAAACCCTTTATTAATTGGTAAGGGGCTACCTCCTTTTGACCAAATCAAAGCAGAGCAGGTTGTTCCTGCTATAACTCAACTGTTACAAGATTTAGACGAAGGAGTTAGTAAGCTAGAAGAAAATGTTACTCCCACTTGGTCTGGCGTAGTGGAACCCTTAACACAGTTGGAAGAGGGTTTAAGCTGGAGTTGGGGAATTGTGGCTCATTTGATGAGTGTCAAAAATAGTCCTGAATTGCGAGAGGCTTATGAAAAGATGCAGCCGGAGATTATAAAATTCTCCAATAATTTAGCTCAAAGCAAGCCGTTATACGAAGCCTTTAAAGGGATTAAGACGGGGGCAGAGTGGGATCAGTTAGAACCTGCACAGCAGCGCATTGTCGAGTCTTCTATTAAAGATTTTGAACTATCTGGGGTTGGTTTAGCGGGAGAAACCAGAGATCGGTTTAACCAGATTCAACTGGAGTTGGCGGAATTATCCACTAAGTTTTCTAATAATGTTCTAGATGCCACTAAGGCTTTTAAGCTAAAGCTGACGGATAAAAAAGACGTGGAAGGTTTACCTCCTAGTGCTTTAGGTTTGATGGCGCAAACAGCTAAGGCAGAAGGTAACGAAGAGGCGACTCCAGAGAATGGCCCTTGGGTGGTCACTTTGGATTTTCCTAGCTATGTTCCTTATCTGAAATATGCGACAAATCGAGAGTTACGGGAGAAGTTATATAAAGCTTTTGTTTCTCGCGCTGCTAGTGGGGAGTGGGATAATCGTGCCAACATCGATCGCATTTTAGCCTTAAGAAAAGAGAAAGCAAATATTCTCGGTTTTGCTAACTTTGCGGAATTAAGTCTGGCGAAAAAGATGGCAACTGATGTGACAGCAGTGCAGCAATTACAAGATGATCTGCGAGGTGCTAGCTATGATGCAGCCGTCAAGGAGTTTGCAGAATTAACAGCTTTTGCAGGACAAGAGGAGCTAAATAACTGGGATACTACTTACTGGGCAGAAAAACAGCGAGAAGCCAAATTTGACTTTAATGAAGAAGAATTACGTCCTTATTTCTCTTTACCTAAAGTTTTGGACGGTTTATTCGGTTTAGCTCATCGCATCTTTGGTATTACAATCACCGCCGCGGAGGTCGAAGCCCCTGTCTGGCAGGAAGATGTGCGCTATTTCCGCATTGCTGATGAAAATGGCAAAGAAATTGCCTTTTTCTATCTCGATCCTTATTCCCGCCCAGCGGAAAAACGTGGTGGGGCATGGATGAATGACTGTATTGGTCGCGCCAAAATCACCGTGGAAGGGAAGACAGAAACTCGTTTACCTGTAGCCTATCTTACCTGTAACCAAACTCCTCCCGTGGACGATAAACCTAGCTTGATGACCTTTGGGGAAGTAACTACTCTCTTCCATGAATTTGGGCATGGTTTACAGCATATGTTGACTACCATTGATTATCCTGGTGCAGCGGGAATTAATAATGTGGAATGGGACGCGGTAGAATTACCCAGTCAGTTTATGGAAAACTGGTGCTATGATCGCCCGACGCTTTTCGGTATGGCAAAACACTATCAAACTGGAGAAACTCTACCTGAAGAGTATTATCAAAAGCTAGTGGCAGCGAAAAACTATATGAGTGGTTCGGGAATGCTGCGTCAACTGTATTTTGGTCTGCTAGACATGGAACTCCATGCTAATTATCAACCAGGAGGAGCAGAAACTCCTAATGATGTCCGCGATCGCCTAGCGAAGACTAGTACTGTTCTACCACCGATTCCTGAAGATAACTTCCTCTGTTCTTTTGGACATATTTTTGCGGGAGGATATGCCGCAGGATACTATAGCTACAAGTGGGCGGAAGTTCTTAGTGCCGATGCTTTTGCTGCTTTTGAAGAGGTGGGGTTAGAAGATGAAGCAGCGGTGAGAACTGTGGGTAAACGTTTTAAAGATACAGTGCTTTCTTTGGGTGGTAGTCTACATCCGATGGACGTATTTGAATCGTTCCGTGGCAGAGAACCCCAACCCGAAGCTTTGTTGAGACATAGCGGATTAACTGCTGCGTAAGGTTGTATCAAAAAGCTTTTAGTCTTTGCTACTATTGAGGTATCGAGCGATCGCCAAGGAACGATCTTTACGGTAACTCTACCTCTAGAATCTAATTAACTAATTTTTGCTTCTGGCGATCGCAGCTTTGGACAGAGTAATCCTTAACTTCCGTCGCCAAGGTGTGGAGGTAGACGTAATAAGTTTAAATGAAGGACGTTTTTAATTACATTTTGTGATTAGCTTTAGCCTTGATGAGAAGATTCTGGTCGTCTACCATTTCAGACCAATAATTTTCCCCCAATTGTTCCAACGCCAATAGACAAGCATACTTGAGATCAAAGATGGGGGTGTCCAGAGTTTGTTTCAGCAGCGGAATGGCTTGGGTGGCTTGGAGATTGCCCAGGGCGATCGCTGCTGCTGCTCGGGATTTTTGAAACTGGGGAGAAGTATTATGTAACGCTTCGACGATTAAATCGTAACTGGGTTGATGTTTGAGTAATCCCAGTAGTTTGATGACGTGGAAATGTGCGCCATAGTCATTGTGAGCTTCTGACTGATAAGTTTGTAAAAGCGCCTCTACTGCATCTTGGGGATAGACTTCGAGTAAGGTCTTGCTGGCGAGGTAACATCGCCCAAAATCAGTATGATAAAGCTCTCTAATCAAGAATTCTAGTTCGGGTGGTTGATCATATTCATGTACCAGGTCAATATCTTGGGGGCGATCGCGAATAATACGGTCTAGGCTTAGTTCAATCTCGGCAAAATTCACCTTACCCGTAGCCAGACCTTTAGCTGCCAGGAGTCTGATTCCCCGTAGTCGAAAAGCAACAGAAATTGGCGCTTTGGCAATGGCGGGGATGGCAGCATAATACTCAGCATCGATTAAATCCTGGATACAGGCTCGTCTAGCATTAATATCACTGTGCTGGAGAAATCCCGCTACTTCATCCATTGAACTATAGTCATTGTCTAGTCGGGCGACCGAAGCGATCGCTGCACTGGCAATAGATTTATCATCATGACTACAAAATGGTTTGATCCGTTCGAGGGCGGGTAGATAGTTGAAGTTAGCCAGAGTATGAATAATGACGCGGTAAGTTTGGTGGGGTTGAGTTAACAAAAGCGCGATCGCTTCGAGAATCGAGGGATCTTCGGTGCCAATTTCGCCAATTGCCCAAACAGCGTTTTCGATGGTTAAGGGGTCTGAATCTGTGAGGCAAATTTTCAGAGTTGGTAACGCTTGAGTTGCCCTTAAACGTCCCAAACTTTCCACTGCTTTGCGTCTGGCGATACGATTTTCTAAGGAGGGATCGTGGTCGCTGATGGCTTCGATCAAGGCATTGATTGATCTTTCCGTGGGAAAGTTAATTAAGTGTGCTGCACCGACATAACGCTCCGATGTCCCATCCTCTCGATTTAACGGCTGTTTTAAAAGCGCGATCGCCTGGTCTTCCGTTAAATTGAAGATGTTAGAAAATCTATTGTCCATTACTTGAGGAAATTTTATAATCGTTTCTAATTAATAAATAGTTTAAAGCTTATTGCCTGGGTTAATCATTGGGAGTTTACTCTCTGGAAACAATCTGAGAAAATCAATTACACAGACGACCTAATCTAAAATCGTTTTATTAAGATCCATCACCTGCATAATTTTAAAACCAAGGTTAAGCCCATGACTGAAACTCCCGTAACCGCAGCAGATTTAGCCGAATTAATTGTTGAATTTGAGAAATATCGCGATCGCCTAATTTCCGAAACTACCGAAGCGGCCAAAAAAGCCAAACTCTCGAAAAAAGCCACTATGGCAAAATTGGAACCCCAGCTAGCGGATATTGATGCCAAACTCCAACGACTAAGAGAACAACAAGCTAATTTAAGCGCGAGTAGCTAGATGACCAATACTCCTGATGCCCCCCAAAATGGTAAAACCCTATTACTTTCCCATGAAGAAACCGATGAACTGTTAGACAAGGTAAATCGACAACTGGCTGAAGACAAATTCAATCATCAAGACCAACAGTTAATCTGGCAAATGGTGGAATGTCTAGGGGATACGAGAGGACTAGTCCGCTTAGGCTTTGCTGAAGCTTTGGGGGTGGTGGGGAAACCAGCGGTGGACACTTTGATTGAAGCTCTCTTGCATCACTCTAACGAGGTCGTGAGAAGGGCTGCGGGAAAAACCCTCACCTTAATTGAAGATCCTGTTGCTGTACCCCATTTAATCCATGCCTTGCTCAACGATGAAGATACGGTGGTACAAGCCTCTGCTATTGGCGCACTCGCTCGGATTGGGATCGCCTCCGTCAAACCTTTGCTAGAGGTACTAGCATCGCCTAATTCTAGTGAGAGTAACAAAGGTCATGCTGCCTGGGGTATAGCCTTCATCGGCGCTCCCGCGAAGGAACAGCTATATCAGGCTTATAATTCAGATTCGCCAGAAGTGAGAGCTGCCGTAGTCGGGGCGATCGCCAAAGTGGTGGAAGAAGATCGTCATGATATTCAGTCCTTAGATTTATTAGTTAATGCCCTCAAAGATAAGGTAGCGGATGTTCGTAGTGAGGCAGCAGCGGTGTTGGGTAACTTAAAATATCCCCCAGCAATTCCTGTGTTATTAGAACTATTACATCACTCCGAACCCCAAACCCGTAAGTCCGCTGCTCTGTCTTTGATGAAAATTGGCGATCGCGCTGCTATTCCTGCATTACAAACGGCTTTAGATCAAGAAAGTAATCCCCAGATTCAAAAAGCGATCGCCCTGGCGGTATCTTTATTGCAAAAGCAAGTTGTCGCGACCGTCGATGATGACTGGTCAGAATAAAGGCTTCGCCCTAGCTTTTAGCTCTTAGCTCTTAGCTTTTAGTTAATTCAATGGTTCGGACAAAATTAAGCAGCAATAGCTCCGTAATCACAAAGGTTTGAGTAATTAGGATGGGATTTAATTAAAGTAGGCTCTAAATCTAACTTGTCAATAAATCGTTCGAGCAGATGATAATTGAGCCCTAAAGGATTAGCCCTAAAGGATTAGCTTCGCGTCCTCCTTACGTCGCGTCCTTTGCGTCGTGCGCGCCGTTTATAACTTGTCATTGAAAAAACCAAATT
>JBEANW010000076.1:0-2985 GCA_041165225.1 Cyanobacteriota bacterium
TCTCCACAAAGACCATTAAAGATTTTATTTTTAGGTCAAGTAATTATACGGAAAGGTATTGCAGCGATCTTTGAAGCGATCGCTTTACTAACAGATTATCCGCTGGAATTTTGGTTTGTGGGAGAGGTCAAAGTTAAACCTCCTCAGACTTTAATCAAACATCCCCAGATCAAATGGTTTGGTGCAGTTTCTCGCAACACAACTAATTACTACTATCAACAAGCAGATGTCTTCCTCTTTCCCACCCATTCTGATGGTTTTGGCTTAACCCAATTAGAAGCCCAATCGTGGAAGTTACCTTTGATCGTCTCACAATTTTGTGGAGCAGTGGTCAAAGAACAAAACAATGGGTTAATATTGCCCCATATTACAGGAAAAGCAATCGCTGAAGCATTAATATTTTGCTTACACAATCCACAAGAACTAGCTAAGTTTTCCCATAACTCTACTCAAATATTACCAGCATTTAGTCTTGATCAATTAGCTGAAAAATTATAGCTATATCGTTTCTCGTATTCGTGAGGTACCCCTTGGTTCTCTTTGGGAAAGGAAAAAAAAGCAGTACCTCATGGTTCTAAGAATTGCTATACAAATTCAAAGGTCAAATCATTACCTATTACCCATTACCCATTACTTATTACCCATTACCTAAATGTTTCCCACCCAAATCATCCCTAGCCGTAACGCTACTGCGTCAACTTGGCTAAAGCAAGAATATCCGATTTATCCCACTCTCGGATTAGTCGGCACCATGATTGGTACGCTGGCTGCCATCTTCATGCTTCCTGCTAATGCTGCTACCCCCGATGCCCTCTTTCCTAGTGGGTTAGTAATGACTATCGGCTTGGCGATCACTCCTTTGGTGGCATCATGCCGTAGTCCCCGAACTTTATTGCGGACAGAGCATATTCTGGCTCTGTCACCCATTTACTGGCTATTACTCGATTTATTGCAAAAAGCTTATACTCTCGAAAGTTTATATACCACAAGTATTGCAGGCACTTTTTTGAGCATTGGTCTGTTTACCACAGGAGTTTGGCTGGCGGTTTTCATGCGTCCGCTGAATATACCAAAACCCCTGGCTCAGGCAGCAGATCACAACTTAAATGCTCAAACTCTTTTCAAGTTAATTGTCGTCTTCTTTGCGATCGCTATTCTTAAATTTGCCTACCCCTCTCACTTCAATCCCGTAGAAATGATCGTTAGTCTAGGTGGCGATCGCTGGTCAGCACCTTGGGCGAGAGAAAGTTTGGGTGGTTGGAATTCTTTTCTCGATCATTTTGATTACTTTGGCTACCTCTTGCCTACTCTGACAACCTTATTAGCTATTAGAAGTCGTCGAATCACGCTGCCTGTGGTAGTAGCGATCGTCTTATCCGCCAGCATTACGGCATTTTTGGCTCAATCTGGAGGTCGTCGGATTATTGGTGTAGTCCTGGGGGCAGCAATTATTTGCTGGGTATTAGAGCAGCACAAACTGAAACTCAAGCAAATCATCATTGCCCTCCTCAGTATTACTCTAGTTTTGGGCATGATGCAGTGGATGCTGGAGTTCAGAAATACTGGTTTTCAAGCCATGTCTCAAAAAGAAGAATTGCAGTATGGCTATCTCCACGTTGATGACAACTTTCTGCGCCTCGCTCAAACTATCACTCTAGTTCCCAATTCCTATCCATACGTCTATCACAAGCAAATTATCTTTGCCCTTGTCCGCCCAATTCCTCGCGTATTTTGGCCAGATAAACCCGTAGATCCTGGTTTCGATCTTCCCACCGCCTTGGGTATTGAAGGCATTTCTTATAGCTACTCCGTCATAGGCGACTGGTATATCTGCGCTGGTTGGGTGGGAGTAGTTTTGGGTGGCTTAATCTACGGAGGACTAGCAAGAATGGCTGCTCAATTACTACTCAAAAACACCCAGTCTTCTAACTCCATAGTTTATAGCCTTATGGCAATGGCTTTATTCGCAGGATTTCGTTCCATGCTGGAATTAGTCCTCATGACCTACACAATCTTAGCTTGGATGCTCATTTCCTGGTTAATGCTGCCCAAAGCAAGTCAAGAGTAAGATTCAAAGCAACTTA
The DNA here is from genome assembly GCA_041165225.1 of Cyanobacteriota bacterium. GTDB lineage: Bacteria > Cyanobacteriota > Cyanobacteriia > Cyanobacteriales > Xenococcaceae > Waterburya. Next base: position 2,085 of record JBEANW010000076.1, read on the forward strand.
TCACTTATTACTATTACTTAAATGTTAAAACTATTAGTCATAACCTATATCCGTCGCCCTATCAGGTCGAGTTATTTAATGCAATCGCTCTTTCAGGAAAGTTTAAGTTACAAGTAGCATACCTTAAAGCGAGTTGTGATGCCCCCATTGCTCAACAGTGGCAGCAGCCTGAGATCCGCCATGATCATGTAATTTTAGGCGATCGCCCTGAGAATTTTCAGCAACTGGAACAGGAACTGAATTCTAGTGATTTAGTAGTATTTAATTATTATCAACATCTCCACCTTGGTCAGTTGATGGATCTCTGTCTGGAGTTAAACAAACCTTGGTGTTTCTGGGGAGAACGTCCAGGGTTTAAGCATTCGGGACTATTAGGCTGGCTTTATCGTCGTTGGAAACTAGCATCACTTCATGAGTCCACCGCACCCATTTGGGGTGTGGGTATTTGGGGAGTAGAACAATATCGCCGTGAGTTTAATATTAGTCGCACCTATTTTGATGTACCTTATTTTTCCGACTTGAGCCGTTTTAGTAACCCCAAACGCAATACTTCTCAAGCGAAAAGGATTTTTTTATACTCAGGAGCATTAATCGAGCGCAAGGGAGTAGATTTACTCGCTAAGGCTTTTTGTCGACTAGCTGAAAAGTTTGACCACCTAGAATTGCATTTCTTAGGGGATGGTGATTTACGTCCAGTCTTAGCCAAACAGCTAGCAAAATATCAGCATCAGGTTAAATTTCTCGGGTTTCAACCTTGGGATCAGCTACCCCACTACTATCACCAGGCGGATATTTTATGCGTACCCTCCCGTTATGATGGCTGGGGAATGGTAATTCCTGAAGGATTAGCAGCAGGCTTACCTGTCATTGGTACAGACTCCACAGGGGCAGCCATTGAACT
>JBEANW010000077.1:0-4109 GCA_041165225.1 Cyanobacteriota bacterium
CCTTGACATCCTGGAGTTTGCCCTCCATGAAGCGATCAACTTTATCTTGTAACTCAATCGTCTGGGATTTTTCAAACTTTGTGACTTCTTCACCAATCGACTTGTTCGCGAAATAGTACCCTGTCGCCCCTGTAGCTAGTACAGGAATTGTCCCAATGGCGATCGCCAATAATGTTGCTTTGGTTTTGAGGGTTAGGGATTTTCCCATACCAGTGTTGCCAGACTTAGATTGATTAGATTTATCTATACTCATTTGGGGTTCTGATTAATTTTAGTAATTGACAATAGTAATTAGATTAAGATGCATAGTAGGGGTGAACGCCCTAAAGGATTAGCTTCGCGTCGCCGTTCGCCCCTACAGTAAAAGACTTACAAGGCAGTTAAAAGGCGATTTAATTCTAAGACGGGAATCCTAGTTTTTCCGTCTTCTGCCACTCCAGCCATAAAAGCAGCCAGATTAGCAGGAGCATCATCCAAAGATGATTGAATTTTGTCAACGGGCAAACGGACAATACCTTGCAGTTGCTTCACCGCCAAACCAAGTAAAATTGATGGCTCACTAATGGTTCGTAAGACAATTACTTGATATTGTCGAGAATTGATTAATTCCGAAGGCAAAGCTAATAATTGAGCTAAATCGAACACACAAAAAACGCGATCGCGGGAATTCATCATGCCTACAAACGAGTTGGGCATAGTCGGCAAAGAAGTAATTTGCTCAGCCTCCACGATTAGTGATTCCTGCACCTGCGCCATAGATAACAAAGCGTTAATTTCTGGTGTCAGTTGGAATTTGATGTAGGCATCTCCCGATGCGACATTCCCTTTAAATAGTTCTTGTAAGTTGGCTTGAATTCTCGAAGCTGGACTAGATGTAGACATTAGGGATTGGGATTTAAGTTATAAAAAGCTAGAAGCTAGAAGCTAGAAGCTAGAAGCTAATAGCTAGGGCAAAGCCCTTTACATTAAAACTTCGTGAACGGCTTTAACCAATTCATCTTGGGTACAGGGTTTAGTCACATAAGCATTAATCCCCTGTTTTTTTGCCCACATTTTATCTACATCGCTACTTTTGGCGGTGCAGGCAATTACAGGAATACCTTCGGTTTCAGGATTTTTTCTGAGTTTACGGCAGATATCTAATCCGCCCATTTCAGGCATCATCCAATCTGTAACCACAACATCAGGTTTTTGGGCTATGGTTTGGGCGATCGCATCTTCTCCATCTTTGGCGATAATGATGTTGTAACCAGCTTTAGTTAAGTAGCTTGCCATCATATCTAATTCGGATTTTACGTCGTCAACAATTAAGATAGTTTTCATATTTTTAGATTCTTTGTAGTAAATAATGTCAATACTATTGACGTTTTTGATTGATTAACTTGGCTGGATAGATAATGTTCAAAGATAAATTATTGAAGATACATATCCACAACTTGATTCAAGCCTTCTCTGGTAAAAGGTTTTGTGAAATAATCCGTTGCTCCTGCAAGTTTTGCTCTAGTTTTATCAATCAATCCCGTATTTCCAGACACCATAATAATCGGTACATGGTCACACTTGCCACTATTTCTTAGTAGTCCACACAGTTTATAGCCATTAATTCTCGGCATAGTAATATCCAACAGAATTAGATGGGGAACGATGGCAAAAATTTGTGGCACAGCTTTTATGGGATCATCGATGGCCGTTACTTGAAATTTACTTGGATCGAGAAAACGTTTGATTTCTTGTAAAATTGTCGGACTATCATCAATACATACTATTTTCCAGGTTTTAACTGCCTCACTAGCAGAATTGTTTGGTGTTGCTTGAAGCTCAGGATTAACATCATTAGAGCTTCGAGGTATAGCGGGTAATTTATTTAAAGGTTCTTGAGGATGATTAAGATAAATTATTTTTTCATCAATATAGGGAGATAAAACTTGAGCTATTTGATGCTCATTTTTATTTAAAAATATTGCTAATTGACGAATGCTAGTACGACCTCTTAATACTTTAGTTAGCCCCATTAAAGTTTTGTGGTTTAATGAGCCAGTCGCGGGGAGAGTTTTTGTTTCCCAACCAGGTGTAAAATAAGGACGTTGATGAACCGAAAGCAATTCTTTGCTGCATTTTTGCCATTGCCTTCGTTTAATTGTTTCTTCCTTTAAACAGTCTGAGATACTCAAAGATATAAAAGTTGGAAATGAGTCTTTGATCCAAGCAGGAACTAAATTACCTTCTTGCCAGGAAGAATCTCCTTGATCCAACCATAGACAAAACTGCAATTCATCTTGGGTGATACTTTCAAGCAACTTCAAACTTTCCGCTGAATTTAACTGTTGTTCTGCCAGCAGCCAAGGAATAATTTGGCTATAAATATCTAAATCAGTAGCAGTCAGCAAAAATTGAGGTGAATCTTTCACAGCAGCTATAGCTTCTTTCAATCCCAATAAATGGAGATGATACTTTAGCTGATCTAGGGATTGGGTAGAGCAATAAATATATTGCAAACTTCCCTGGTGTAAATAAATTTGCCAAACAACTGTTCCGCTCGTTAGCTCAAGGCATCCAGACTTGCTAGCGTCTGCTAGTTGCGACAGTAACTTGGGAGAATTAAGCTTTGAAGTTGTTGTCATAATGATAAAAATCAACTTAACCAATTTATTGTTCCCAAAATCACTAGCAAATTAATGATCGATCAATAAATTTTTGTTGACAGTAATTTGAGATCGAGGTAATTATCCACAGTTAAGGCTAAATTTTATTCATTAAGACGAATTATTCAATAAAAAAGCGATCGCTTCATATCAGAAGGCGATCAATCTCCAGTCCGTTAGAATTAAGTTGTTGTCCATTTAAACTAGAAATCACTTAATCTCTAGAACCCACAAGCAGTTAGAATGAACAGTAAAATGCGTGACAGCTAGCTTATGACTCTAACTACCTATAAATGGTCAATTGAAGAATGGCACAAATTAGTTGATTCTGGGTTGCTAGAAGGAAAGTCAGTGGAATTCCTGGAAGGAGAAATTATCGAAGTGAGTCCTGAAGGAATAGAGCATAGCTACACTAATAGCAGTGTAGTCAAGTATTTGCGCGTTATTTTGACTAATCTAGCGGATGTGCGAGAGTCTCATCCAATTACTCTGGATAACAGCGAACCCGAACCCGATGTGGCTGTAGTTAGATTGCCTGAAACTATCTATAGTCATCATCATCCTTATCCTCAAGATATTTATTGGTTAATTGAGATTTCTCACCGAACGTTAAAAAAGGATCTGGAGCAAAAAACTATTACCTATGCTCGTAATGGTATTCCTGAATATTGGGTAATCGATTTAGTTAATCAAAAACTGATAACTCACACCCAAGTACAAGGTGATAGTTATGCCCAAGTTACCGAATACAGGACAGGAGAAGTTTCCCCTGCTGCTTTTCCTGAGATTGTAGTTTCTTTAGATAAACTGCTGTTATTCTAAATTAGCGATCGCTCCATTGCAAAAAGGCGATCGCTTTTGATTTGGCATTACCTGAATTACAGGTTTGCTAGAACTCTACTTCTCAGCAACTTTCGACCATTCAGTATGAGTAAATTCCCCTCTAGGGCGATCGACTCGTTCATAGGTGTGTGCGCCAAAATAGTCTCGTTGAGCCTGGGTCAGGTTTTGAGGTAAGGTAGCCCGACGATAGCTATCAAAGTAGTCCAAGGAGGAACTAAAAGCAGGAACAGCAATACCTAGCTGATTGGCAGTGGTTAACACTTCTCGCCAAGCAGACTGGCGGTCTAAAATTGACTGCTTAAATTCTGGTGCTAAGAGCAAATTGGGTAAACTGGGATTTTCCTTAAATGCTTGTTTGATTTTGTCGAGGAAGCCCGCTTGGATAATACAGCCACCTTTCCAGATGCGGGCTATTTCTGCTAAATCAAGATTAAAGTTAAATTCTTTGGAGGCTTTGCTTAACAGCGCCATGCCTTGAGCATAGGAACACATTTTTGAGCAATACAGCGCATCTCTAACCTGATCGATAAATTGCTGCTTATCTCCTTGGTATTTGCCAGTTGGAGCCGTAATTACTCTAGAAGCTGCTAAGCGTTCATCTTTGTAGGCAGACATCACCCGAGC
>JBEANW010000078.1:0-15922 GCA_041165225.1 Cyanobacteriota bacterium
ACTCCTGAAGTGCGAGGTAGAATCATATATTTTCACCATCCTCCTTACGTGACGGAAGCAACCAAGTGGCATCAAGCACAAACCTTAGCTGTTCGTCATCATTTACGAAGAGTTTTAGATAATGTGGCTGCTGAGATTGGATCTTTAAAGGGCGATTTCCCTTCGGGAAGGCTTCGCGATCGCCCCTTGGTAGATTTAATTTTAAATGGTCACGCTCATTGCCTAGAACACATTCAAACTCTTGATACTGGTCATGCTGACTCTAATTTGAACTGGATAGTTTGTGGAGGTAGTGGATTTAGTCTCCGTCGTCAGCGTCAAGAAGGGTCTCAATTGTTAGAGACTTTTGCCGAAAATCGGACTCAATTGGTGGCGCAATCAAATATCTTTATTGGACGCAATGGTCAAGGTTCAAAAAAACGTCGTCCCTATTCATTTATCCGCATTGATGTACAGCCAGGTACGCCGCCTAAATTGGTCATCAGACCCTTTGTCGTCGAACGCTTTCAAAAGCAATGGAGTAATAGCGAACTTAAATCCTTTGTGCTTTGAAAGTGTTTTGAAATATTTACTTTCGTTGGTACCATTTCATTAATGGTGTGGCACTGATTCCATGGACGATTACCGAAAATACAATCGTAGTTAAAGTAATCCAGGCAATCTGTTCCGCTGTTTCTCCTTATGGATAGCTTTTTTCCTGGCTTCCCAAAATTGTCCGAACCATTGTGCTAAAAAACAATAAAAAAACAGAGAGAATTCCCCTCTGTTAATCATGAATAATGACAACCTATTTAATTTCTTTGAGTTCTTGGGGTCGTTTATTCTTCTCCTTCCCCTTCTCCTTCCTCGATAGGAGGAACAGGTGCCACAGCAGCGATCGCATCATCCTTGTCTAGCCTTTGAACCCTTACCCCCGTTGCATTACGGGACTGTAAGGAAATAGCCTTAACTGCTTGACGAATCATGATCCCGCGATTGGTAACAATCATCAGTTCGTCCTCTGGATTGACGATATCGATCGCCACTAGTCGATCATCTTTAGATTTGAATTTAATCGCTCTGACTCCCATGCCTGCACGATTTTGCAGACGGAACTTGCCAATGGGAACTCTCTTGCCATAACCATTTTTAGTAATCGCCAATAACCAAGGCCCTTGATCTACCGCTTCATCAACTACTATTTCTTCGACGCTATCATCCTCCTCTTCTCCATCAACGCTACTATCAATGGTGGCAACAATTTGGGAGGGAATGATATCCATGCTAATTAGCACATCATCTCCCTTGAGCTTCATGGATTTTACGCCCTTAGTCGATCTCCCCAAAGGTCTTAGTTGCTGACTATTGGTTTTAAAATGGATTGCCATTCCTTTACGGGTACCGATAATCACACTGTCTTCATTGGTCGCCAAACGCACCCAGCGCAATTCATCTTCATCCTGTAATGAGATGGCAATTAAACCGTTAGAACGAATATTAGCAAAAGCTGACAAGGCAGTTTTTTTAATATTTCCCTTGCGAGTCAACATGATCAGATACTCATCTTCGGTAAACTCACTGACCGCAATCATCGAGGTAACTTTCTCCGCTTGGGATACAGGTAACATCTGGACGATGGGGATTCCCCTTGCCGTTCGTGAGGTGGCAGGAATTTGATAGGCGGGGAAGGAATAAACCACTCCGCGATCGCTAAAGAACATGACTGTATCGTGGTCACAACAGGTCATGAAGTGTTCAATACCATCGTTTTCCTTCATTTTAGCGGCAGCTTTGCCTCTGGTGGCACGGCTTTGAGCTTCAAAGGTGCTAACGGGCATGCGTTTGATATAACCCTGTTCCGTCAGCAAAATCACCGACTGCTCATTGGCAATCAGGTCTTTGTCTAGTAAATCTCCTTCTCCCTGAACAATTTCAGTGCGACGCGGAGTGGCATGAAGGTTTTTGATGGTCGTCAATTCCGACTCAATAATTTCTTCGATTCGCTCTTTCCGCGCCAAAATATCGTTAAGGTCAGCAATCTGCGTCTGGAGATCCTCATGTTCTGCCTGAATTTTTTCCGCTTCTAAAGCTGTTAAACGACGGAGCTGCATTTGCAGAATAGCATCGGCCTGGGTTTGGGATAGACCAAATCCTTCTTCCAATTCAATTTTAGCGGTAGCTGTATCCGCTGCCCCCCGAATCAGCCTAATAATCGCATCAATGTTTTCTAGAGCAATTAATAAGCCTTGTAATAGATGATCCCGCTCCTGTGCCTTCCGTAATTGATAACGAGTTCTTCTGGTGATCGCCTCAACGCGAAATTCCAGAAATACCTCCAGAAAACGACGAATTGTGAGGAGTTGTGGGTCATTGTTGACCAGTGCCAACATATTTGCTCCAAAGTTGCTCTGAACCGCCGTTTGCTTATAGAGGTTGTTGAGGACGACACGGGGATAAGCATCCCGCTTGAGTTCAATGACCACCCGCATTCCTGTGCGATCGCTTTCATCGCGGATATCAGAAATCCCGTCAATTTTTTTGTCGTTAACCAGGTCAGCAATTTTCTCAATCAGGGCAGCTTTGTTGGTTTGATAAGGAAGCTGTGTAATGATAATCGCTTCTTTGTCGGCTCTGCCTCGCTGTTGCAGAGTTTCAATTTCTGCTACTCCTCGCATCGTAATAGAGCCACGACCAGTAGTGTAGGCTTCTCGAATGCCAGATCTACCGATAATTTGTCCCCCTGTCGGGAAATCAGGTCCTTGGATATACTGCATTAAATCCAGATCAGTAATTTCTGGATTGTAAATCAGGGCGATCGCTCCTTCAATCACCTCCCCTAAATTATGGGGAGGAATATTGGTTGCCATCCCCACGGCAATTCCTGATGATCCATTGAGCAATAGTTGGGGAATCCTCGCAGGCAAGACAACAGGCTCTTGTTGGGAACCATCAAAGTTATCGGCAAAATCTACCGTTTCCGCTTCAATATCTCGCAGCAGTGAATCCGTTGCCAAAGCCTGTAAACGACATTCGGTATAACGCATGGCTGCGGGAGGGTCATTGTCGATGGAGCCAAAGTTACCGTGTCCGTTAATTAGGGGATTCCTCATCGAGAAATCCTGAGCCATTCTTACTAAAGCATCGTAGACGGCAGTATCTCCGTGGGGATGATATTTACCCAATACTTCCCCCACAACACGGGCGCATTTACGAAATGGTCTGTCTGGGGTTAGTCCAAGTTCATACATCGCATACAAAATGCGACGATGGACTGGTTTTAGACCATCCCTAGCATCGGGCAAGGCCCTGCCGACAATTACGCTCATCGCATATTCCAAATAGGAACGCGACATTTCGTTACTTAGATCAGTGGGGATAATCCTTTCCTGGGAAGTGGTCATACTCTGAAAAACTCCAAATATATGCAATAATCTGGATTAATGGCTGATAAACTCTAGAAACTTCTCTTTTTCAGCCAATAAAGCCCAATATAATAGCATTTTATCTTCAAATTCTAGCACATTTTGGTACTTCTTGGTGGCACAAAAAGCTTGCTACAGCTAGCACACGAGTCTTTGACAGCGGAAAGAATGCTTAAGGTTTACTTTGGACTGAGTTTTAGCTGTAATTTACGCCAGAGTTGTTTGATTTTTAGCTGCTGAATTCGCCGAGTATCTAAATTGGCGATCTTGGTGTTCAGGTGGGGTTGACAGTCAAAAAACTGATTTATTTCGGTTAAAATCCCTTGCAATCTGGGAATAAGGCGATCGCTACGATATTCCTCTAACCAAGAGCCAGGATCTGAGTTTGATAGTTGCAATGTCTGTTGAATTCTTTTGAGGTCAAACTCCAATGAATAGCCAGCAATCTTCTGGCAATTAAATCCAGGATCGAGATAGTCTGCTAATCCATGATTAACACTGGAAAATACGTGACAACCACAGGCTAAAGCTTCCAGGGGGGGCAAACCAAACCCCTCGGTAACACCAGCAGTTGCCCAATATTCCGCCGAGTCATAAAGATAGATTTTGCTGCGGTTAAATAGCCCTGCCAAGTCAGGAATATAGCGATCAATAATTTCTACCCGATATAGAGCTTGTAGAGCAGGAATTAACTGTTGCAATAGATACTCTGAAGATTTGCGTGTCTGTACCAAAATATCAATGTCTCGTGGTTGATGAAGATTACGAAACTCATCGCTAATTTGGTTGGGTAAATAGTAAATCAAGCTATTAGCAGCCTTTTCGCCCCAATAACCCATCGTGTTGCGACTTACGGTAATAATTGGCACTTCAGGAGGGAGAGAAAACCCGTAGTTGGCGCTGTGGGCATGGTAAATGAGATTTTGACCTGAAAGCAGACTCATGATTTTGGGGACATCAAAACCCCAGCCAATGATAAATATTGCCGAGGTGCGATCGCTCTGGAGCAGGATATCCTCTAAAAAAGCCTGATCGGGTTCTCGCTGCCGATAGGTAACTATTTCTGCTTCACAGACTTGTTGGGCTAGGTTACAGGTATTCAATTCTGCCCATAAACCGCCCCCACCAAATTTTCCTGTTGTCCCTGGCACTAAAAAATAGAGTTTTCGCATCAAGTTAAGCTCTGATTACTGAATTAACTGAGAATAAGCCACACAATAAAAGTTGTTCCCGAACTATTTTCCGTCAAATGATTAGGACTAATTAATTCAATTTCACCCCGCATTTTAGTCACTAACTCTTGAGCGATCGCCAGCCCTAAACCCGTACCAGGAAGATCACTTTGAGCCTGAACTCCCCGATAATGTCGCTCAAAAATCCGTGCTTGATCTGCTAGGGGAATACCAGCCCCCGTATCCTGAATCGCAATGCCTAACATCTGGTCAATTTTGTCACGACTCGTTGCCAGTTCAAGCTGTACTTTTCCTTCTGAAATGGTATATTTCAGGGCATTATCCAGCAGATTATTAAAAATTTCTCTCAGGGCGGCTAAATCACCGATCACCAGCGGGATGGTTGCAGGAAGATGGTTAACTAACTCAATGTTTCTCTCAATGGCGATCGCTTGAGCAGTATGTAGCAACGGGTCAAGGATTTCGGTCAAATCGACAGGATGCAATTGGGCAGTGGAACTAGGGAGTAAAAAACTACTCTGGTCGATATTTCTTGGCTGAGTTGTCAATAAGGGCAAAAAATCATTGACTGAATTAACTCCAGGTAGTTGCTCTGATTCCGCCTCAAATTGTTCTAGCAAGGCTTGAAAGCGATCGCTTTGGGCGAGGATACTCTGGGCCAACTTGCCATTGGGATCACTGGGAACAATCCGCTTGAGCAGTAATCTACCAAAGGTGCGGAGAGCAGTTAAGGGATTTCTGAGTTGATGTAGTAAATTATCCAGGCGATCGTGTTCAATTTGTCTTAAATTTTCCTGTAGCGTCAATTCATTTTGTGTCCAATGATACTGAAGATCAATAAAACGAGCAATGGCGATCGTGCGAGCAATTTCTTCTGCCTGCTGATGCTCCTGGGGTTGCCATTCTCGATCTTCCCGTCCCGTCACCAGTAAGCCAATAAAAGTTTCTTGGTGGATTAAGGGCAGGATTAACTGCTTAGTTTCCGCTGCCTCTGGCTGCCAATTATCTGCCCCTTGGGTTTCTATTTGATTCGCCAAATAGTCTGGTAACAATTGAGCGATAAAATGCGATTGAGATGCTTGCCAAATTTCTCCTAGCTTAATCGGTGGCAATTCCCAGAAACTTTGATTCCCCGTCTGAGGATAGATCGTAAAGGGGAATAGTTGAGTTTGCCCATCTTCACTGATATTCTCAGCTAAATAGATCACACTCCAGACCGCCCCTAGACCATTAGATAGCAAAGAGATCTGGGACTGACAGAGACTGGCAAATTCGGGACTGGAAATATGATTATTCAATATTAATGGTTTACGAATTGAAATTCACTGCAAGTTTGACGGATAATTGTGAAAACAGGCGCAAATCTAGCCAAGATCCCTTGGTTTCTTTAAAGAATACTACTTAATGTTTTCTTATTTGAAAATAAGTAACATTATATTATTTTAGATGCTCTCTTCAGTTGATTTTCCCTCAGTAATTTCTCCAGTAGGGAGTTGATTTTTTTTGTTCATTACGATACAATAACCCTATGAATAGTAACGAATAGCACAGTATTTAGTAAGTAAAATTTAGGAGGTAAAAGGGTTGGCAAGGAAACGCAAACGCAAAAGTCGCCGTCGTCAAGAAGGTCGTAAGATTTTAGAAGTTGTACCTCAACATCATATAGAAAGTGGAGATGAAAAACCCGTCACCGCTGCACGCAACCACATCGCCTCCCTTGGAATCGAACCTCCAGCAGTCTTAGTGGTTAAGCGCAACGAACACACTACAGACCGTTATTTCTGGGCAGAGAAAGGACTGTTTGGCGCTCAGTATGTTGAAGAGAATCATTTTCTATTCCCCAGTCTTCAGTCAATTGATCTTCAGGATTGGGAAGGTGATAAGGCGATCGCCACAGCTACTACGCATTAGATTTCTTAGGTTACTTAACTAGGGATTAGTTAATTTGAAGTTCATTAGTTAAGAAATTGATCAAAAACTAATCGAAAACTAAAAAGAGAGAGAATCATGTTCCCTCTCTTTTTGGCTGTTGAAATAAAGCAAGCTGGAAATGCAGGCTAATCTAAGATTTCTACCTCTAAGTTTTGCTGTAGCTGAATTAATTCATCCCGATGAGCAGTAATCCTAACTAGATTTGGGCGATCGCGAAGCGCGACGCGACGCGAGTCCTTTAGGATACCCGAAGGGTAATCGCTCATGGCTATAACTTGTAAAAGTATCTTCTCCCAACGACCAGCTTTTTGCCAATAGAATACTCCCGCCAAGGGAGCAACCAAGAGCAATAGCCACCATAGCTGATTGAAATTCGGAAACAGCAGTAAAAGAACCAAGGTCAAGCATGATAAACCGACTACGGCTAAAAAACTGAGGAGAACAGCTAAGAATAGACTGGGTTGCACATACCCAGTAAATGCTACTTGTTTAGTTTGAGGATCGACAGAAGTTAGCTGATAGGCTCTGGCTTCAAAATATTCCTGCAACTTTTTGACTAAAACATCCGCCGACTCTTCAGGAATCAATTGAATTTGTTTAGTACGATCTTTAACAGAAGCGCGAATAAAGAAAAACAAGCCGATCATCATCAGCAAAGTAAGCAAGAAAGTAGAAGAGATAACTGGCAAGTTCACGCTGGTTGGATTTGTTTAATTAAGATATAACCTTCATCTTAAAACATATAACAAACAGAGATCTCAAAGCTAGATAAATAATTATGCCTATATACTCATTTAATTGAGGTAAACATCCTGATCGTCTTGTCGATAGGTTACTTGCGGTCAGCATAGTAATTATTGTAGTAGTGATAGGAGTTGATTGTACGGCTAACTTGATTGGCAATCACCCCTAAAACTGGAACATTTGACATATGGATGTTCTCAATATTCTGCTTGAGCAGAGAACGATCAGTCTTACCAATTCTCACCACTAACACGACACCATCAGTATGATTCGAGAGAATTCTACCGTCAGCAAAGCCTAGAATCGGCGGAGTGTCGTAAATAATCAGGTCGTATTTGCGACTACTTTTCAAACGTTCCATTAGAGCAAACATTTTTTGTGAGGAAAGTAGTCGAGTTGGATCAGGAGGAATCTCTCCCGCCGTAATCACCGACAAATTCTCCCATTGAGGAACTTGAATAATTGCTTCCTCAATGTCTAACCCTGTGGCAAGAATATTACTAAGTCCCTCTTGGTTTTCAATTCCCATCCAACGGTGAACTTGGGGACGACGCAAGTCAGCGTCAATTAACATTACTCTTTGTCCCATCACCGCAGCAGCCTGAGCTAAATGAGAAGAAACAGTGGATTTTCCTTCCGAAGGAATAGAAGAACTAATCACAAAAGAACGCTGTGCGGTGTCGGAGCCTAAAAGCTTAATATTGGTGTTAAGGGAACGAAAAGATTCTAAGAAAGGAGAACTACCATTCCACTTCTGTCGATTATCTTGAGGATCTGCTGGAGGTGAATTAACGGAGCGATTAAGATTTAAGGTTGAGTTTCCAATTTGTAATTGAGGTAGACTAATTTTTTCTTTTTGTGGTTCTGCTGCCAACTCGTCCGCAGGTTTAAGATCCTTTTGAATCGGAATTAAGCCGAGAAGAGGCAGATTGATATTCTCTTTTAATTCTTCTGGCGAGTGGAACACTGGATCGAGACGTTCAGCCAAGAGCGCTGCTGCACAGCCCAGCATTAATCCTGAAATTAGACCCAGAGCGATATTTTGTGGAGTATTTGGAGATACGGGATCTTTGAACACTTTCGGCGGAGAGATGGTTTGCCAGGGAAGTGCCTGTTGCGCCACCTGTAACTCTAGTTCTTCTCTAGCAGTTAAAAATCGATTTAAACTTTCGGTTGCAACGACTAATTGACGATTCAGATCGGTATATTGGCGGGCAATTACAGGCATCTGCTTAGTTAAATCGCTAAATTTTCTAATCTGACTCTGTAAGATCTCTTCTCTTAGTTTTAAAATCTCAATTTTATTAGCTGTCTGAATATATTCCTGATTAAGATTTAAGCGCAAAGAGCTGGGGGAAGTGAGATTAGGAGAACTATTGGTGGTAGCAGCCAAATTTTGCCCCAAAATACCATTAGCTTCTTGCTGTAGCAAACCCAGTAGACGAGTTTTTTTGTCTTCAAGACTTCGTATTATAGGATTTGCTGCAGAAAAACGAGCTGACTCTTGAGCGAGTTCGATCTCAACTTTTTGTAGCTCATTCAGCAAATTTTGATATCGAGGAGATTCGCTTAAATAGCTAGCAGCTAAAGCCTGTTGCGGATTTAAGCTCAATTGCTTCTGCAATAGGCTATACAAAGATTGAGTTTCTTTGAGTTGAGCTTGAGTATCAAAATATTTCAACTCAAAATTAACCCGCTGTTGTGCCAAAATCTGAGCCTGCTTTTCTGGATCGAGCAGATTATATTGTTGTCGAAATGCTTGCACCTTTCCCTGCAATTCGTCAACTCGACTTTTAACCTCTGGTAACTGACTTTCCACAAAGTCGATGCCTTGTTTAGCCTTAGCTCTTCTGTCTTCAAGGGAATAACTAAGATAAGCTTTGGCTAATTTATCTAGAACAAACTGAATCTTATCTGGATCTGGATCAATAAAAGATACCTCTAAAATTTTAGTTTCATCTAACTGCTCGATTTTGAGGGGAGATCTTTTTGGCTGAATTAGTTCTTCGTAATTAATTTCAGCATATTTTTGTGAGAGGTCTATGATGATTGGATTTAAGACGCGGGGACTACGCAATACTTCAATTTGAGTTTCGTAATCCAAACCACCAAGATCTGGTTGCAATGCAGCGAGAGGATCTTGTTGTTCTTCGGCTACAGGTTCTACCAGTAGTTTAAAACTACCCTGATATTTTGCTTCCTGATTTAAAGTAATAATTGTCGTTGTTGCAGTTACGCCAGCCACTACAGCACAAATTAAACGCAAACGATGTTTAATCATGTTGCCCAGTTGGCGCAGATCTATACTGTCTTTGTCAACTGCCCCTGATTGATTAACCCCAGGTAAGGAATAGGCATAAGTATCATTGCCATTTTTACGACCAATTCCATTGCCGTTTTGATCTTGTAAAGCAAGATAGGTAGAACGATTTGGATTTCTCTCGGGCATTATTTTTTCAATCCTCACAACACGGATTATGTCAAATTGGTCATATAACAACCCATTGTCCTGAGAAATTACAGCAGAACAATGGGTTAAACGATCATAATTTAGGTCTAGAAAATGGCATTGAACAAGCCAAATAAACCTCCCAGAGGGCTAGTGACTTTACCGAGACTATCAGTAGCAGAAGTACTACCAGAGCGACCGACAACGACGACATCGTTCTGACCCAAAACAGGGTTAGTTTCTTCATTAACCTCAGAGCCAAGATCAATCTTGATTTTACGCTTATCAACTGTGCCATCAGGCTTAAGGCTCACCAACTCCACTTCATTACGATTAGCCCGTTGAGCATCAAAGCCTCCCGCAGCTAAAATTGCTTGGTTAAGGGGAGTATTAGGTCTCACCTTGACAGGACCGGGGGTAACAACCTCACCGACCACATTCACCGTAATTTCATTTGGCGAAACAGTACTCGCAGCTATTTCCTGTCTTTCTTTTTCAGTCAGGGCAGTGGCTTGGGGAATGATAATTTTGTCTCCTTCCTGCAAGATAATGTCTTGGCTAGTATCTCCAGATTGAATCACGTCCCAGAGGTTAACAGCAATAATTTTCTCTTCGCCATTCCAAGCAGTACGCTTAACCTGAACAGATTTAATGTCAGCTAAAGGCTTAATTCCATTAGCAGCATTGATTGCTTGAGAAAGTCTAGGGGGAATAGACTCCTGTTTACCCTGATTTGCGCCACCATTGTTAGCATCTCTACCTAATAACTCAGGCTGGATAAAGTGAGATCCTGGACGATAAATTTCACCTACTACCGCTACTTTAATCGGCTTGTCTGACTGCAATCCAAAGCTAGCTTGAGCTAATCTATCTAGTTCAGTAGTATTGATTTTGGGGGTAGTCGGCACAAAAATCGTGTCTCCATCTCGTAAAGAGATATCTTGTCTAATTTGATTTCTGGTTAGCAGATCCCAAAGATTCGCGTTGTAGGTAACTTGTTTGCCACCATTCTCTCTAGTGACTCTGACGTTACGGACATCGGCGATGGTAGTGATACCACCAGCTTGCTCTAAAAGATCGGTGACTGTAGGGAATTGAGGGTTATCAGCAGTCAGGGCAACCTCATAAGCACCAGGGTTATCTACTTCTCCTGCAATCCCAATTTTGAGGGGACGAGGGGCCACTAAACCAACAGTGATAATTGGTCTTTTAAGATAGGTTGCGTACTTTTTAGAAACTACTTCAGAAGTTTCTTTGAGACTCAAACCTCTAACGTCAACTCTGCCGACTAGGGGCAAGCTGATGGTGCCATCAACTAAAACAGGATATTGTCCGCTATACTCTTCAACCTGGAAAATATCAAGCTTAATCTGGTCTCCTGCTCCTAGAGTGTAGTCTGTTTCGTCGGTAGCGAACTTGTTGTTGGCTGGGGGAAGAGGCGCTGTTACCTGGGGAACTGTAGAGTTAGATCCAGGAAATTCAGAATTATCTAGAGGGGGTAATTTTTTGTAGTCAACTCGTGGTTGTTCGGTAGCGTTTCTTGGCTTGGAACCATCCGCATCTTGCAATTCGATGGTACCATCTTGTGCCATTACTGGGGCGGATGCCAGAGCTAAACCTAAAGATAGAGCGATCGCACTGTAACTATTAATTCGTTCTAAAAATAATTGATACAAAACAGATGTAGTTTTCATAAAAATATCACAATGAAAAAGAGTAAATTATTGCGACTAGACAATCATTATTATCTCTTGAGGTTAAAATGTCGAAAAAGCGAAAACGAAAGTTCCCTTATTTAGTTGGTTCAAAATGGACGGCGGTTCAAAAAACCTGGGATTGGAGACATTTCCAAGTAGTCAACCGCAAAAACCAAGGAAAATGGGTCTTTGCTGAAATGGTAGCCTCTTGCGATCCCCAAACTCGTTTCTGGCTGAATGCATCTCAGCTTAAGGACGATTCCCTCTGGCTACCAGGATGGAAAACTCTCCAAGAGATTGAAACGAATGAGAACTATGGTAACTTTAATAAGTTTAGCGATTAATCTCGTATATATGTTTAAAGATTGAATCAAGTTTTTACTAAGCCCAGATAAAAACTTGATGAAAAAATGGCTTGAAAAGATAATAGCATTATCTTTGATAATTCTCTTGATAGTTTCTCCAATAAAATTTTAAATATCACTGAATGATGCCGTTATCGGATGATCAAAATAATGGCAATCTTGGCAAAACTCACTCTAACGTTCAAATGGTTAACAACCCTTATTTAGGGATTAAACCAAGAGAAAATATTGGTTTTTAGGCATGGTCTTGATTAATTACATTGACATACTATTATTATACTACAAAAACCTCTGGAGATAGAAAAATGGCTAATTAAGAAAATGCCTGATCTAATGCTAGAATCCACCACACAATTTTAAGTCAAAAACAAGTCAAAAAGTGAGTTTAAAAAGTAGTTAAGATAGACTTGCTGAGTAATCGTCAGATCTATTGCGATCGCTTCGATGATGATCTAGCTTGAAATCAAGTATTTCACTGATTTTAAGTAATTGACTTTCGGCGATAACTGTAATAATTAATAACTAATCAATAACTAATCAATCAATAAGTTGCGCAAGGACTTGTCCCCAACGCAATTACTAATAAATGATTCAAGCATTAAGAGGAACAAGAGATATCTTGCCAGAGGAAGTTGGTTACTGGCAATTTATTGAAGCAACGGTCAGAGAAATCTTAGGTCGGGCAGTATACCAAGAGATCCGTGCGCCAATTTTTGAGCAGACGGCTTTATTCGAGCGGGGGATTGGAGAAGCTACCGATGTGGTAGGAAAAGAGATGTATACCTTTAGTAGTCGGGGAGATCAATCGATTACCCTTAGACCAGAAGGCACAGCAGGGGTGGTGCGAGCTTATATCCAGCACAAACTCCATGCTCAAGGAGGAGTGCAACGTCTTTGGTATACAGGGCCAATGTTTCGTTATGAACGTCCTCAAGCTGGTCGTCAACGCCAGTTTCATCAGGTGGGGCTAGAATTACTTGGTTGTGATGCTCCCCGTGCCGACGGGGAAGTAATTGCCTTAGCAACTAATATTTTACAAACTCTGGGGTTGAAGAATCTGGAGTTGGATCTCAATTCCGTCGGTAACAGCGAAGATCGCGCAAGATATCGCACAGCTTTAGTCAGTTATCTGGAACCTTATCAAGAGGATTTAGACCCAGACAGCAAGGATCGCTTAACTCGTAATCCATTGAGAATTTTAGACAGCAAAGACCCCAAGACTCAAGCTATTGCTCAAAACGCGCCCAAAATTACCGACCATCTCAGCGTCGCGTCGAAAAAACACTTTGATACAGTCTTGCAGTTACTGACTGACTTAGGTATCCAGTATCAAATAAACCACTGTTTAGTTAGGGGCTTAGATTACTATACTCACACGGCATTTGAAATCAAATCTGCTGACTTAGGCGCTCAGGCTACCGTCTGTGGTGGTGGTCGTTATGATGGCTTAGTCCAAGAATTAGGTGGTCCTGAAACTCAGGCGGTGGGTTGGGCAATGGGGATGGAAAGATTAGTCTTGTTGTTACAGCAGCTTGATTCGATTCCTGTTAATCATCCTGACTTGTATATTGTGTCTCGTGGAGCAGCAGCGGAAGCCCAAGGATTAAGATTAGCGCAGAAGTTGCGTACCACTGGATTGATAGTGGAACTGGATCTTAGTGGTAGTGCCTTTGGTAAACAGTTTAAAAGAGCTGATCGCAGTGGTGCTGTTGCCTGTTTAGTCATTGGCGATGCTGAGGCGACCAACAATACCGTTAACTTAAAATGGCTAGCATCAGGGGAACAACAGGTGATCGCTCAAGCTGATTTATTAGGCATCACTGACGAATTAAAAACTAAAATTTCAGGATTAAAGGGACTTATTCAAAGTTAGCTGTAGCTGCTCGATGATTTGGTCTGTGGCTCCTGCTTGACTCTGGGCAAAATGTCTAGCCAAGATAGGGGCATAGACTAGAGTACTTGTGAACCCAGAAAACAGATAAAGTCCCGTAATGTTAGCCACGTTTCCGACCAAGGCAATTCCTTGGTTGTTAAATGCCACTAAGCAACTATGACAAGTGCCAGGAATATCTTCTAATAAAGGTAAGACATTGCCTACCCTTTGGCGAATTTGAGTCTCGGCGATCGCCAAATCAAACTTAGCCTGGGGGTTATCGGCGATCGCGCTAATTTGACCTATACAGAGACTACCATCGATAAATTGAACTGCTCCTGGGTCTAAGATTAATTGAGCTGATGGATGCTCAGGATCTAAAGCTATAGATTGACCTTCTAGCATTAGTCTTTGCTGTTGCGCTGGCATAACTACTGTGGCTAACTCTAAATCTACAGGAGGAGTCATAATTAGCTGGGCATGGGTAAAATAATTATTGACTGTAACCCCTACTGCTTGCAGCAGCGATCGCGATAATCCCCCTGCACAAATTACAGTATTCTTCCCCGTATAAGTATTAGTCTTGGTGGTAACACCAGTAATTTTGTTCTCTTGAAGTACCAGATCTACCACCTGTTCATAAACTATTTCGCCTCCGTTACGAATCATGGCTTGAATGTAGGCATCAGTGGTTTTTTGCCCTTGGATATGACCATGAGGTAACTTAAGTACCCCTGAGATAGCATTAGGATTGAGTAAAGGCTCTAAAGTACATGCATCTTGAACGTTGAGTAATTCTGGCAGGATGGCAAAGTGAGCGTAATTTTGGGCAATAGTTTGAGGATCAGCTTGGCGATCAATAGTTAAGACTAAATCCAGTTCTCTGAATTCAGTGTCAGCATCTAATTCCGCACTGAGATGACGGTGCAGCTCAATACCTTCCTGTCCTAAAGTACGGGTTAGTTCATCTGTTCCTGACCAATAGGCTAAACCGCCGTAACTATAGAGAGTGGCATTATCTGGGGGTCGATCTTTTTCTAACAGCAAAACTTGGAAGTTCTGTTGACTCAATTCATAGGCGAGACTAGCACCAGTTATCCCTGCACCAATGACTATCCAGTCGTATGTGGTCATGCTAAATCCTGTTTGATGTTCTCTTGTGCCATAGTTTTTTTCTTAAAAACTCGCTTAAAAACTTACGACTCTGTTTTTAGCTGTGTCTTGGCTTGTTGCCACAAAGATTCTAATTCTTCTAAATCATATTCTGTTAGGGGACGAGGGGCGAACTTTTCCATTAGTTCCAGACGTTGAATAAAACGACGATTCGTGCCTTGTAGACCGACAGAGGGGTCTAAATCGTACCAACGAGCCAGATTGATAATGGTAAAGAGTAAATCTCCTAATTCTTCCTGTTGATGAGCCAGATCATTGGTAGTTAGAGCCTCTTGGAACTCTCCCAACTCTTCGGTGAACTTTGACCAAACTCCTTCAATATTCTCCCATTCAAAACCCGCTGCTGCCGCCTGCTGGGATATTTTCATGGCCGCCACCAAGGGGGGAGCGCTACGATTATAGCGAGCTAGTTTACGGCTGAGTAACTTTGCCTGTTCTGGGGTTTCGCCTTTTTCCGTGGCTTTAATCTGTTCCCAGTTTTGATTAACTTCCGCCGCACTATCAACCTGCACATCGCCAAAGACGTGGGGGTGACGACGAATTAACTTGGCTGTAATACCTTCGGCGACATCTTCTAAGGTAAAATCCTGGTGTTCTCCAGCAATCTGAGTCTGTAGCACGATTTGAAGTAATAAATCTCCCAACTCTTCCGCGATCGCTGCTTGATTTCCTGTATGGAGAGCATCTACCACTTCATAGGCTTCTTCGATCACGTATGGTATCAGAGTTTGGGGTGTTTGTGCCAAGTCCCAAGGACATCCCCCGTCGGGAGATCTCAGTTGAGCAACTACTTCAATCAAACGCTTTAGGGCATTTAACACAGATTGCTGGGTCGTTGAGGAAGAATGCATAAATTTTCAGAGTCAAGAACTAAAAACTAAAAACTACGAAAGAGTGCGTGCCTGTTTAATCATTGCCACTAAAGTATGATGAGCATCTTCGGCATCTTTGAGGGGGTGGTCAAATTCGATCCTGACAGGAACGGTTGAGCCTGGGATCTGGGCCAAGAGATTCATACCTTGGGAGTCAATTGATTCCATGATCGCGGTTTCAGTTTGGGGGGCATTACCATATACTTGAGCGTAAAGAGCGATC
>JBEANW010000079.1:0-3726 GCA_041165225.1 Cyanobacteriota bacterium
ATAAAGCTACAGGAATTGTTTTAAAAGGTTCATCCTTGAAGGAAAACGATCGCCTGGTGACGGTGTTGACTCCTGAGTATGGATTGATTAGGGCAGTAGCGCCAGGAGCGAAGAAGTATAAGTCCCAGTTACGGGGTAGAACGGAACTATTTGTGATTAATGAGTTTTTGGTGATTAGGGGGCGATCGCTTGATAAGATTATTCAGGCGGATACGATTTATACCTATCCTGGTTTGAGTCGCGATCTGGGAAAGTTGGCGACTGCTCAATATTTGGCGGAATTGTCTATTGCTTTGGCAGTAGCGGAACAGCCTCAGCCAGAGTTATATGAATTGCTCAACGAGCATCTACGAAGGATTGAAAGGTGTGAACTGGGGGAATCGGTATATCCTTATTTGGCTCAAGGGGTATTTCATTTAGTGGCGATCGCTGGTTTAATTCCTCAAGTTTCGGAATGTTGTGTAACTCAAGAGGCAGTTCATCCCCATCTAGATTCTGTTGCCTGGCGAGTGGGATTTAGTTTTGAGGGAGGCGGAATTGTTGATTTAGAGTCGGTACAGCAAGCTCAACAACAGCGAAATCCTTCATTACCTGAACTGGATGAAGTGGAAACTTACAATGTTCGCTTACCCCAGATTGACCACCGCCTTAACGGAATGGAGTTAACTTTGTTACAACAGTTGGTTAATCGGGATCTTCCCTCAACAGAATTATTGACGGCTCAAGCCCTTGGTAATTTTGATTTAGCAGTAGCGTGGATCAGAATTGAAAAAGTTTTGCGCGAATATATCCAATATCATATTGGTAAGAAGATTCGTTCGGCTAACCTAGTAGATAATCTCTATATTGAATTTTAAACCTCAGATCAACTATTTAAGCTATTTAAAATGCGCCTATCGGAATCAGAATCTCCCTCAACTTCAGATAGTGAGACAGAAATATCAACTCCACCAGAATCTCAAGGATTTACTCCTGTCTTAAAAAACCAACAGTTTTTAATTCTGTGGAGTGGGCAAATCTTCTCTCAGCTAGCGGATAAGATTTATTTGGTCATGATGATTGCCATCGTGGCGAATCAATTTCAGCTACCTAATCAGCCGATTAGCCCTTGGGTGTCACCGATTATGATTGCCTTTACGATTCCTGCGGTGTTGTTTGGCTCTTTGGCAGGGGTATATGTGGATCGCTGGCGCAAAAAACCTGTATTGGTGATTTCAAACTTGCTCCGAGGAATCCTCGTTTTGACATTACCTTTTTTGCTCCTGGCTGCTCAGGGAAAGAGTCTATCTCCTTCGATTCCTTTGGGCTTTGGGTTGATGCTGGGGATTACGTTCGCGGTTTCGACTTTTACTCAGTTTTTTGCCCCCGCAGAACAGGCGGTAATTCCTTTAATGGTCAAAGACCAAGATCTGTTGGCAGCTAATTCTCTCTACACCACCACCATGATGGCGTTGCTAATTATTGGTTTTGCCATTGGGCAGCCATTACTGGATCTTGCTGATAGTTTAGCTGCTCAGGTAGGTTTCCCCGCCAATATTGGCAAAGAAATCTTAGTTGGGGGGGCATATGCGATCGCTGGAGCCATTTTACTCACCCTCAAAACAGGAGAAAAGTCAGAGCCATCAACCAAAGAGACTCCTCATGTCTTAGCTGATATTCAAGACGGGATTAAATACCTGGGCGAAAATCGGCGGGTACGTAATGCCTTGATTCAGTTGGTAATTTTGTTCTCAATTTTTGCTGCTCTAGCAGTGCTGGCGGTGAGCATAGCGGATCAAATCCCCCAGATCGCAGCGGAACAGTTTGGTCTTTTACTAGCCGCCGCCGGCATCGGCATGGGAACAAGTGCCACTATCTTGGGGAGTAGAGGACAAAGTATTAGTCGCGCCCGCTTGAGTCTGATTGGTTCGATTGGCATGGCAGCTTCTTTAATTGGCTTGTCTTTTGGGACTCATGATCTGTGGTTAGCTTTGGTGATGACGACCTTAATTGGGGTATTTGCTGCTTTAGTGGGAGTCCCAATGCAGACGACAATTCAGTCCAGAACCCCTGAAGCAATGAGGGGAAAAGTATTTGGGTTACAGAATAATGCGGTGAACATCGCGCTTTCCTTGCCTCTGGTGTTGGCAGCCGAAGCCGAGAGTCTTTTGAGCTTACCTGGAGTGATTTTGAGTTTAGCAGCGATCGCTGCGATTGGGGGAGTTTTGACCTGGTATATGATGCAGAGAGATGAGGCGGTGGAGCAGCAGCAGTCCCAGGCTGAGGAAGAAGTCTAGGGTTTCAAATGGCTGGCAAAACTGATTTTCGAGAGAAAGAGCCAGAGTTCCCCCCTAATCTGGTAAATTAACTAAAGCTAATAAATAGCCATCACATCTGATAAACTACTTTACTATCGTAGCTGCCTAGGAAAAAAGAGCATTTGCATGCATATCGCTTGGCTGGGAAAAAAAACGCCTTTTTGTGGCAATGTAACCTATGGTCGGGAAATAACTAATGCCCTGTTAGATCGAGATTATCAGGTTAGTTTCCTGCATTTTGCTCAACCCTCTGCTCAACCTCAGACAAATTACGCCCCTCATCTCAGTCAAGATTCACCAGATTGGTCAAATTGTCATGAGGTATCTCTACCGTTCATTTATAAATCTCAGGTTTATACAATTCCGACTTTCAAGTCGAGTAAGGTCTTATTGCGATCGCTGCGACGCTTAAAACCAGATTTAGTCCACGCTTCTTTAACCCTATCTCCCCTAGACTTTCTACTGCCAGATATTTGTGAGGAGTTAGATATTCCCCTGGTGGCGACTTTTCATCCCCCCTTCGATAGCAAGATTCGCAATCTGAAATCTAGTACTCAATACCTCACCTATCAGCTATATGCACCGTTTCTCGCCCGTTATGACCGCGTAATTGTCTTTAGTGAGATCCAGCGGGATTTATTGATTAAATTGGGAGTTCCAGGCGATCGCGTGATGATTATTCCCAATGGCGTGGATCAGCAGAAATATTCCCCTGGTTATTCCAGTCTCAAATATCAACTCAAAGCTAAAAGACTGTTTGTTTATCAAGGACGCATTGCCACGGAGAAAAATATTGAGGCGTTATTAAAAGCTTGGAAATTATCAGAGTTGGGGGATAGTTGTCAGTTATTAATGGTGGGAGATGGCCCGATGAGAACTTCTCTCCAGCTTAGTTATGGCAAGGAGCATAATATTATCTGGCTCGGTTATGTATCCGAAGAGCAACACCGCATTGATATTTTGCGGGCGGCGGATGCCTTTGTTTTGCCTTCTTTAGTGGAGGGGTTGTCTATTTCACTATTAGAAGCAATGTCTTGTGGGGTGGCTTGTCTGGCTACCGATGCGGGGGCAGATGGGGAAGTATTAGAAGAAGGTGCGGGGGTGGTGCTAGATACTCAGGATGTCACCTCTCAGTTAAAAACCCTACTGCCTTTATTTCGTGATCATCCTGAAATGACTGATTTATTGGGTCAGAAAGCTCGTCAAAGAGTTCTCGAAAGATATACCCTTCAGCAAAATATCACTAAACTAGAATGGCTTTATTCAGAAATTGCTAATCGACAATTGATCATTAATAACTAATAATCACTACTGACGTTTCGTTTCTGGCAAATCTAACTAAGATGGTGGTCAAAGTCAGTGTTGTGATTCCTGCCTATAATGGCGATCGCTATTTAGCCGAGGCGATCGATAGCGTGTTGGCGCAAAC
>JBEANW010000080.1:0-5369 GCA_041165225.1 Cyanobacteriota bacterium
CGATAACTATACTTGTCCTCTTCTAGTCGTTCCCGATAGGTGGAAATAATTTTCTCTACATCCTCATCCTGCAAATAATTCTGATTCTTCGCCTTCTCAAAATAGGCACTGGCATCAATAAACAATACATCTTCTGGCTGTTCGCGACACTTTTTTAACACCAGAATACACGTGGGGATACTCGTCCCATAAAAGATATTTGCAGGCAACCCAATCACCGCATCTAACCAATTGCGATCGCGAATTAAATATTGCCGAATATGCCCCTCCGCTGCCCCGCGAAACAAAACCCCGTGTGGTAATACTACCGCCATCATGCCATTCTCATCCAAGTGATGCAGCATGTGCTGGACAAAGGCAAAATCAGCCTTAGAACCTGGGGCTAACCGACCATATTGACTAAAGCGATCGTCCGATTCAAATAGCTTATTTGCGCTCCACTTCGCCGAAAAAGGGGGATTTGCTACCACCGCCTCAAACCGCATCCCTTCATGTTGTGGATGCTCTAATGTATCCTCTTGTCTGAGATCGAAATTCCGATAATGCACCCCATGCAAAATCATATTCATCCGCGCCAAGTTGTAAGTCGTGCGGTTCATCTCCTGCCCGTAGAAATCTCCCACAGATTCCACTTCCCGCGCCACCCGCAACAACAATGAACCTGAACCACAGGTAGGGTCATATACTGACTTTAGCCGCTCTTTACCTGTCGTCACAATTTTCGCCAATATCTTAGAAACCTGTTGAGGCGTATAAAACTCTCCCGCCTTCTTTCCTGCACCGCTGGCAAACTGACCAATTAGATACTCATAGGCATCCCCCAATACATCGCTTTCCGAATCATCCAACTGAAAATCAATCTTATCCAGATGAACTAGAATCTTAGCAATTAAGGCGTTTTTTGCTTTCGGAGTCCGCCCCAATTTCGTCGAGGTTAGATCCAGATCCTCAAACAAATGATCAAAATCCTCCTCGCTTTCTTTGCCCATGGTGGAGCGTTCAATGTTGTTTAAAACCTCTGTCAAATCTCCCAGGATAAAATTTGAACTTTTTTCCAACTCCTCATCACCAATGGTTCGGACAATTTTAGATTTACAGCCTACTTTAATTAAATCCCATCCTAATTACTCAAACCTTTGTGATTACGGAGCTATTGCTGCTTAATTTTGTCCGAACCATTGATTAATTATGTACTAGTAAGATATCGATTGTCAGATTGTTGATAGAAACCTGTAATAGTATACTGAGAGATACTTTTTAACGAGTAACCATGACCGAGTTACTGGAACAAGCGATCGCCAAGCTAAAAATAATGTCTGCCAGTGAGCAAGACGCGATCGCGCCAACTCAGGACGATTAATCACCTGTTCAATAGCCTGGGACAAATCTTGAGAACAATACCTTTTCGGCTGCTGTTCTAGGTTCTGTAGAGTCGTTCTAGATTGTCCCTGAGCCAAAGCTGCGGTAGTGAGGACCAGGTTTTCTGGGAGAAAGCAGCATAAACCAATTAACTTGATCCAACTAAAAACTAATTTTATTGCGTAACAAAAATAAGGGATGCAGTAAGAGATGTCAGTAGATCTAGTGACAAGAGATTTCTAATACTAGATAATACTTGTTCAATATCATTAAGGCTTGATCGCTGAAGACTTTCGCTTTTTACTCGCTCAAATATTAATCTTCCTATGCCCTCCCCTTCCCTAGAAAATCGCAGCTTATCCTCAGCATTCGATTCTCCCCAACTAGACTTATCAGTAGTGGTGCCGATTTATAACGAAGCCGAAAGTATCGAAGCTTTAGTCCAGGCGATCGCCGATGCGGTAGCAGAAATTAATTTATGCTATGAAATCATTTGCGTTGATGATGGTTCAAAAGACGGCTCAACAGCAGTATTAACTGACCTGGCTCAAAGTAGAACAGACCTCAAAGCCGTAATTCTCCGACGCAATTATGGGCAAACTCCCGCCATGGCAGCAGGATTTGAATCGGCAGCAGGAAAAGTAATTGTGACTTTAGATGGGGACTTACAAAACGATCCTGCGGATATTCCCCTGCTATTGAGCAAACTAGAAGAAGGCTACGATCTAGTAAGTGGGTGGCGCATTAAAAGACAAGATGCAGCCCTAACTAGACTATTGCCCTCCAAGATTGCCAATATCATAATTGCCAGGGTGACAGGGGTAAAACTCCACGACTATGGTTGTTCCCTGAAAGCCTACCGAGCCGAATTGATTGCCGATATGAACCTCTATGGCGAGTTGCACCGCTTTTTACCTGCCTTAGCCTATATCGAAGGCGCACGCATTACCGAAGTACCTGTACGTCACCATCCTAGACGCTTTGGTCAAAGTAAATATGGTTTAGGTCGCACCATTCGAGTCGTCATGGACTTATTGACCGTCTACTTCATGAAGAAGTTTCTCACTCGTCCGATGCACGTTTTTGGCTTAGGGGGAATAATTTCCTTAATTACAGGAA
Organism: Cyanobacteriota bacterium; assembly: GCA_041165225.1. Taxonomy (GTDB): domain Bacteria; phylum Cyanobacteriota; class Cyanobacteriia; order Cyanobacteriales; family Xenococcaceae; genus Waterburya. The sequence continues at coordinate 2,479 of JBEANW010000080.1, forward strand.
TCGCGATGGGAATCTATCTCACCGTCGTAAAACTCTTCTTTGATCAAAATATCGGCGATCGCCCTTTACTGATCCTGGCGGTTTTGCTGATTATTACGGGGGTCAATTTATTTTGTTTTGGCTTAGTAACTGAACTGTTGATGCGTACCTATCACGAATCCCAAAGAAGACCGATTTACCGTATTCGAGATGTTGTGGGTAAAAAGTAAAGGGGCTTCGCCCCAGCTATTAGCCTTTAGCTTTTAATTAGGACTTGCTCACTCGCCCTCTAAATCCCCGAATTCTGGGAAACTTTCAATTAAAATTTTTGGTATCTTGGATGTGTTGTGCAAGCGTGCTTTTTTGCCAGGAGATTCTATGTCACAGACCTTCATATTAGAGTATTGGAATGATGATAATTGGTTGGTTGGTCGATTAAAAGGCATCCCTGGAGTATTTAGCCAAGGACAAACTCTTGAAGAGCTAGAGGAAAATATACGCGATGCCTATCAGCTTATGAACATGGAAGCAGAGCCTGCACCAGCAGAAGTAAAAACCAAGGAACTTGTCCTTGAAATATGAAACGGAAAGAGTTTATTCGTGAGCTGGAAAAATCTGGTTGTTTCTTACATCGACATGGTTCTAGACATGACATTTTCCTCAACCCAGCTACTGGACAAAAGTCGCCTGTCCCACGTCATACCGAAGTCAAAGACAGTTTGTGCCGTTTAATTCGTAAGCAGCTTGGCTTATTGTAAAAAGTAAACTTGGTTTGATATTTAAAATCGCACTTTTCAGGTGACAGTATGCAGTTAGAGCGATCAAGGTTAAAGTAGTACGGTCTAAATAAAAGTATGATATCTAGACAATTTCTGGATCAATACCAATAAAAGATAAGCTGTGGCGCATTTAAATTGCATTAACAGCATTGCCTTTGTTTTTCAATTTTCTGTCCCAATTAATAATTAACTCTCCCTGATTCAGAAGTTGATGTAAAATAGATCGCATCTACCTGCGATCGCTAAACCATTATTTATCATGGCTTCTCGAATCGATTGTAGAAGTATTGATTATGGCGATCGCAATAACTAAAGCAATTTTATAATGCCTGTTTTTCTGCCAGCAAATTAGTACAGAAAAGAGAAGATTAACTTTCCTAAAGCATGGGAATCTTTTTGCTGTTTTTACTTGTCTATAAATCTATAAAGTTTAAATTTATAATCACTTTTATTAATCAATGACGGCAACTTCTACAGACAGGTCTTTTCCTCAGTTATTTAGCGGCTTACTAGCTTTAGCGATCGCTATTATTATGGCTGCCTTTATCAGTGGCAAGGCGATACAGGATGCTAAAAAAGCTAATGATGTTCTCACTGTTACTGGTTCAGCCAAAAGGACAATTAGTTCAGATTATATAACTTGGCGTTTATCGGTAACGGGAGAGCAGCCAACCTTACAGCAGACATATCAGGAAGTCCAAGAATATACAGCTAGAATCAACAGTTATTTGCAGGATAAGCAAATTCCAGAAGGTGAAATTATACTTAAATCTTTGGAAAGCTATCCTGTTAAAGAAATCTTATCGAATGGCAGCCAGAGCGACAAGACAATCAGCTATCGTATGACTCAACGTTTTGAAGTTAGTTCTAAAGAAGTTGATCGCATCGATAAATTATCTCGTCAAGCAACGGAGTTAATTAATGATGGTATTCCTATCGAGTCTAATACACCAGAATATATCTATACTCAGTTGAATAAATTACGGATTGAAATGATAGCTGAAGCGACAAAAGATGCCAAAGCAAGAGCCGAAGCTATAGCTAATAATACTGATAGTCAGGTTGGTTCGATTCGCAGTGCTAAAACAGGGGTATTTCAAATTACACCCAAATATTCTACGGATGTTAGCGACCAAGGGGTATACGATACTAGTACTTTAGAAAAAGATATTACGGCGGTGGTTTCTGTTGATTTTGGCATGGAATAATTGCTTTTTGGGAGAGGAAATTTATTTGGGTTAACCATAAACCCCAACAGTGACTCTTTCTATGACCCCCCTAAATAGACTAAAGTTAAAAATCGAGGTCTTATTACCCACAGGAATTAGAAAGCGATCGCAATGGCTGCTGTAACTACTGCCCCCAGAAATTTTAACTTTCCCCTCACTGCCGTAGTCGGTCAAGAATCGATCAAACTGGCTTTATTATTATCGGCAATCGATCCAGAATTAGGGGGAGTGGCGATCGCTGGTCGTCGAGGAACGGCTAAATCGGTTATGGCGCGCTCGATTTATAATCTTTTACCACCAATTGAAATTATTAAGGGTTCTCTTTACAATTGTGACCCCCATCAGCCCCACAATTGGGACGATGATACCGCAGTTAAATACGGCAATACTAACTTAGAAGATATACCAACACAGATTGTGCCAGCTCCTTTTGTCCAGATACCCCTAGGAGTGACAGAAGATCGGCTGCTGGGTTCAGTAGATGTGGAAGAATCGGTTAAACGAGGTGAGCCAATCTTTCAGCCAGGATTATTAGCCCAGGCGCATCGGGGGGTTTTATATATTGATGAGATTAATCTCTTAGACGATCAGATTGCCAACCAGCTATTAACAGTTTTAACCGATGGACGTAACGTAATTGAACGAGAAGGCATTAGTTTCCAGCATCCCTGTAAACCGATTCTGATTGCTACCTACAACCCCGAAGAAGGAGTTCTACGAGAACATTTATTAGATCGTATTGCGATCGCACTTTCTGCCGATAGCGTATTGTCCCTCGAACAGCGAGTGGAAGCCGTCAACCAGGTAATTGATTTTACTAATTCTCCCAAAGACTTTATCGCTGCTTATGAAGGGGATATCGATAGTCTGAAGACCGATATTATTCTGGCGAGGGAATGGCTCA
>JBEANW010000081.1:0-2514 GCA_041165225.1 Cyanobacteriota bacterium
TGTACTCCAGAAGTATCAACATTCCTCAGTAATTTAGCAATTTTCATACCCGATACTGGTTCAATCCAGTCGGCAGCAATCTCCGCCAAAGGTACTAAGACAAATGCCCTTTCTGCCATCCGTGGATGGGGCAGAGTTAAGACAGGAGTGTTGAGGACTAGATCTCCATAGAACAACAAATCTAGATCCAAAGTGCGAGGCTGGAGATCTCCTTTGCTGGTGCGCCCAAACTGAAGTTCAGTAGCTTGCAGAATCGTTAATAGTTCTTCTGGAGTTTGGGAGGCAGATAATAAAGCACAACCATTGAGATAATCCGCCTGGGGTTCTTTCGTACCCATAGCTTTCGTTTGATACCAGTTTGAAGTCGTCTTGAGTTGAATTCCAGGAAATTGATTCAGGACATTCAGAGAACTCTCCAAGATGCTTAAAGAATCTCCCTGATTACTACCTAAAGCGATCGCACATTCTGTCATGATTATTTAGGGGGTAGATAAACAACAGCCATATCATCACTGCGATTACCAAGATCAATTCTGGATTCTCGGTAGAGTTGCTTCAGTAAAACCTCAGCCTCCTTGGCAGGAAGATCCAAGATATTAGCAGCTTGACCCACAGTGAGCATTTGCTTTTCTGTAATCATTCTAATAATTCGTCTACGACGATGGCATTCGGCTTTTTCTCGTAGATTAATTCCCGCCACTATGGTAGGTAAACCAAACAGGGCAGCGCAGGTAACGCCGTTGATTAATTTAGTTTCCTTGGTGACAGTAATCAATAAAAAAAATGTCCAAACTAGAGAACAAAGGTGATTTCTGAGCTTAAATTTATATTGCAGCATGTCAATTACTTCTTGGCGCTGGTTAACTAGCAACCTATATTTCCCCATGAACGAAGCTAATTCACAGCAGACGTTAAATACTATCAGTAACACTACTAAAGTGAAAATTCTCTACTTTACAGCCAGGAATTACACTCCCTCCACAGCGTTTGGCTTCGCTGACGGCAACTAGGTTCTGGAGCATTTCTGGTAGGCACTGGTTAAAGCGAAGATTCTTAATAGGATGGGAGATCTTGCCGTTTTCAATTAAAAAAGTTCCATCTCTGGTCATGCCCGTAACTTCTAGGGTGAGAGGATTAACGTAACGGACATACCAAGCGCGACTAACTAAAATGCCTCTGTCGGTGCTGGCAATTAAGTCAGCTATGCTCTGATCGGAACCAGTCATGACGATGGGATACATTCCTCCTGTCGGTTCTTGATGCTGTTCTTTTGCCCAATAACGACTATAGGACAGAGTTTGAGTCATGCCGTTGTTAATAATCTCTAGGGGTTGATTGCTCAAGCCGTTGCCAAAAAAGCGATCGCTTTGCAAAAGAGGATGGGCAGGATTACGCTGTACCTCAACAATAGGGTTAAATAGCTGTTCGCCAACTTTGTTGCCCACAGGCTTACCTGAATCATCTTTGCGGGACATAAAAGAACGCCCTTCGTCCGCTGCGCGGGCATCTAAATTCCAAATGACCCAAGGTAACAAACTAGCAAAAGCAGCGGGTTCAAAGACCACTGTATAGTCTCCTGGTTCAATTGCTTGAGGATTACGGGAAGCGATCGCTCTTTGGATTACTTGCTCCGTTAATTCGAGAATTGGTAACTGCTCGATACTCCAGGCAGTGCAACGATTCCAACTAGAACCATCATCAATCCGCGCGGTAAAGCTAAAGTCGGCTTCTGTAGTGCGATCGCAACCCCGCAAACCAGTAGAATTACCAATGGCATCCAGGGAAGCTTTAAAACTGATTGTCCCTGAACCATTTACCCCCGCTTCTTTACTTAGGGAACATACCTGCTGAATAATTTCCCCTTGCTTGAGGGGAGAAAGGTTGGCGGTAGTTTCGTCAAAGGCGGGAGTGCGATCGCTGTAGGTTTGCGGAGGTAATAATTCTACCCATTCTGGATCGACTGGGGCAATCCGCGCCAGATCTTCGGCACGTCTCAAGGTTTGGGCGATCGCTTCTCGATCTAATTCTGTGGTGGAAGCAGAGGCGCTACGTTGACCAAAATAGCTAGTGACGGTGAGACTAAAGGTGTGCTGACGGACATTTTGACTAATCTGATTTTCCGAAAAACGGCTGAGAGCGCTTTCTCTGGCACTCAAACTAATAAATACGCCATCGGCTAGAGATTCGGCGATCGCAAAATCAATTAGGGAAAGAGCTTGGGATTGAGTCAAAAAACTATCTAGAGTGGCTAAAGTCATAATTTTACTAACAATTGATTAGGGAGAGATTGGAAACTGCGATTAATCAAGCATGATAAAAAAACTAAAGACTAAAAACTAGCGCAAAGTTCGGTCTCAATTGTCAATTTATCCCCTGTAGCCCCAGAAAAATAAATCTATTTTCAAGATCGGTGCGCTCAAGTGAAATTTTTTCTGCCAAGACTTGCTTTTTGGCGAAAGCCAGAACTTTTAACCCGTCGTCGATCATTGACTCTGTTTGCGCTGCAACTAGTTC
>JBEANW010000082.1:0-2654 GCA_041165225.1 Cyanobacteriota bacterium
TGCGAAAAGTTTCAATAGTTTCGCAGGTGGTAGGAGAAAAAGGCATTTCCCCTGGAATTAGAGGGCGACGAGTTTTTAATTCCTGAATCAGCCAGGCGGTTTTTTCGGACTCAGAAAGCTCATTGTAGGGCTTGGGCAAGACTTGGAGATAGGCAGTAATTTCGGCGATCGCATCACTGTGGCGAGAAGAATCTTGACGAAAATCCAACTCCACTAAGTTAAACCCAAATACCTCGGCTTGGGTAATTAGATTATCTAATTCCCTGCATTGGAGGCTAGTAGCAGCCAGACTCCTTTGCATTAATTTTAATTCAGCGACCAATTCGTCTCCCGAAGTATAGACATTCTCCGTATTAATTTCCGAGATGGCATGTCTGCTTACTGCCGAGGACAAAGCTTGATTTCTGTCCATAGTATTGGTCAAACGACAAGAAATATAAGCCAGCTTGAGACGATAAGGTTCTTGACGGTAGCGAATTGACAACTCTTGGTAAATACTCGGCATTTGCTGCTGATCCTGTTCTAGGGAATCGAGTAATTCCTGCTGTACGTCGCTCCAGTGGAGGGAGAGACTCAAGATTTCTCGCAATTGAGCGATCGCGTCGAGATATTTGCCGATCACAATTTTACGTTGGTAACAGGCAGTTTCCCAAGTCACTTGAGGGGTCACAAAAGGGTTGCCATCACGGTCAGAACCCACCCAAGAGCCAAAGTAACAGAAGTTATGGGTTGGAGCAACCAAATTGGGGAAAGATGTCTTTAAAGACTGCTTGAGGCGGGAAGCTAGCTGCGGAATTACATCAAACAGAACTTCTTGAAAATAGTGCAGAGCATAATCTACTTCATCTAACACCTTGGGTTTAAACTGGTGTAGCTCATCAGTCCGCCACCAGAGGCGAATCTCTTCCGTCAATTGAGCGATCGCTTCATTTGCTTCCCAGGATTCTATCTGGCCGATTTCTTCCATGGCTTCTTCGGCGATGTCTAGCTGCTCTAAATTTTGAGAAATACGACGCTGTTTTTTACGGATGGTGTGACGGACAATTTCCGTCGGATGGGCGGTAAAGACTAGTCTAATATCAAGCTGGTCTAACAATCTTTGCAGCATCAGGGGAGGCATGTTAATTTCCTTGAGATAAGGAAATAACCAGGGAAATAGTCCAGTTTGGTTACTGCCAGACGGATTGGGTTCAGTCAAATTATCCCCTAGCTCAGATGGTGGTTGAGGGAAAGCTTCTGGGGTCAGACTGTGGGCAGCTTGGGGCTTTTTGCCATTAAAATTTTTACCATTAAGCTCTGGAGAGTAAACTTGAGTCACCCGCCGAGCTAGCTTTTGTTCTCTTGATTCGTAGTGTTGTTCGACAATATTAATCAGTTGAAAATAAAGTGCAAATGCCCTTGCCCCCTGGATTGCATCGTGGAGGCTTAACTTTTGAATCAACTGGGGTACAGAAGATTGAGTAAATGTTGCTGCCACCTGTCCTTCTGCCGAATGAAGAGAGCGCATTTGCTGAAGCAGATCGAGCATTTCTTGACCACATTCCGAGCGCAGTACTGACTCCCAGAGGTCTTCAACAAGTTTTTGTCGATGGCGCAGCAGCAAGTGTGAAGAGTTAATTACATTAGTTTCTTCAGGATGGGCGATCGAAGATTGAACAACCGAACTCATAAAAACCTCTATTTGACTTAAAAAATTGAATTCCAGCTAATCAGCGCTCAAAATTAGGAAAGTTTAAAGTTGGCAACCGTTCTGAACGAAATATTTCTTCACTAGCTTTGCCGAATTCAGTCAACAATTCTGTTAAGAAATATACACATAAAATGCTGAAGATAAAGGGACTGGTCGCGATGCTTAATCCTAAAAATGAGATGAGATCTGTGGGGCTGCTAGGCTTCATAGTGTGATTATTGAGTACTCCTTCTTTAGTATTGTATTGACTTTGGGCATTGACAACGCAAAGCTATATTATTTTTTTAAGCAAAAAATCAAGATGAAACAAACCATAATCCAAGTAGACGCTTTTACTGATCGCCCTTTTCAGGGTAATCCTGCTGCTGTCTGTGTCCTGCAATCTCCTCAAGATGACCAGTGGATGCAACTGGTAGCCCAGGAAATGAATTTATCAGAAACAGCGTTTTTGCTCAAGCAGGATCAATCTTATCGCTTGCGGTGGTTTACCCCCACCACGGAAGTTCCCTTGTGTGGTCATGCTACTCTTGCCAGCGCCCATGTTCTCTGGACAGAAGGCTTTGCTTCTACAGGACAGTCGATTGAGTTTGAGACGAAGAGCGGAGTGCTGACGGCTAGATACCAAGATGACTGGATCGAGTTGGATTTTCCTGTTAATCGATCGCAAGATATTCCCCCCATTACTAAATTAGGGGATGCTTTGGGAGTGCCATTAAAAACAGTTTCATACAACTCTCTAGGATACCTAGTGGAAGTTGCTACAGCCCAGCAGGTAGAACAATTACAGCCTAATTTTACCCTGCTCAAGCAATTGCCTATTGCCAATGTAATTGTGACTAGTAAAGCTGGAAGTGACTCAAAATACGATTTTGTCTCCAGATTTTTTGCTCCTGGGGTTGGCATCGACGAAGATCCTGTGACAGGCTCTGCCCACTGCTGTCTTGCTCCCTATTGGCGCGATCGC
>JBEANW010000083.1:0-4687 GCA_041165225.1 Cyanobacteriota bacterium
GAGAGATACATTGATAGAGGATCATCGGTTTTCTCTCCTGCTTTAAATGCCGTCGAAGGAGCCGTCGGACAAACTAAAACATCTACCTTGGCAAATGCCTGATCAAAGTCTTGTTTGATTAAAGTCCTTACCTTTTGCGCCTTGAGGTAATAGGCATCGTAATACCCCGCCGAAAGGGTATAAGTCCCCAACATAATGCGACGCTTAACCTCCGCACCAAAACCCGCAGCACGAGTATTGGTGTACATCTCCAGTAGGTTCTCTGATTCCGACCGTATTCCGTATTTCACCGCATCATAACGAGCCAGGTTAGCCGAAGCTTCAGAAGAAGCAATCATATAGTAGACGGGTAAACCATAGCGGAAACGCGGACAGGAAATTTCTTGGACTTCTGCCCCCAGTTCCTGTAATTGGGCGATCGCTTTTTGTACCGTCTCCGCCACCACAGGATCTAATCCCTCCCCAAAGGTTTCGGTGATGATGCCTACCTTTAAGCCTGGTTTGAGTTCGGGCTGGAGATATTGAGTATAGTCGGGTATATCTACCTTGAGACTGGTAGAATCTTGAGGATCATAGCCAGCGATCGCCTGTAATAAAATCGCTGAATCTTCCACAGTGCGGGAGAAAGGGCCAATCTGATCCAGGGAAGAAGCATAGGCCACTAAACCAAAACGAGAGACTAAACCATAGGTCGGCTTTAGCCCCACAACCCCACAAAAAGAGGCTGGTTGACGAATTGATCCCCCTGTATCCGAACCGAGGGAAACCACACATTCCCCAGCGGCAACGGCGGCAGCGGAGCCGCCAGAAGAACCTCCTGGTACTCGTTCTAAATCCCAAGGATTCGTCGTAGTTTGATAGCTAGAATTTTCCGTAGAACTCCCCATCGCAAACTCGTCCAGGTTAGTTTTGCCCACCACCACCGTACCTGCATCTTTGAGCTTTTGGGTCACAGTGGATTCGTAGGGAGGTACAAAATTTGCCAAAATTTGCGAGGCGCAGGTAGTTTTAATCCCCTTGGTACACATATTGTCCTTGATCCCGATGGGAATACCTTCCAAGATGCCGATAGCTTCCCCTGTGGCAATCTTATCGTCTACTGCTTGGGCTGTGGCTAGAGCCGATTCGGCAGTTACCGTCAGAAATGCTTTCACTTTTGGTTCTACGGCTGCGATCTGGTTTAAAGTAGCTTGGGCAATTTCTACTGCCGAACGTTCCTTACTGATCAACTGCTGATGTAACTCTTTTATACTTCCTTGGTACATCAAATTACCCTTCTTTATATACCTTCTGTTTGATCTAATTACTCTTGGCGATTTAGATGATTTAAAGCCAATTGCAACACATTTACTCTACTATTTTCTGGTCAGCTAGGGTGAAATACCCTGAATTGAGAATTAATTCCTCGTTTTGCTATACATTTTTTGATGAATATTTGTAAACTGATTTAGGAGGCTAATTTTTATACCGTCAATCTAGATAGTACTTTTATTTATGCAGCGGACATCCAGTACGGAAAATTATCTATTAATTGGTCATGTCTTGGCGATGGCGTTTGGCTTGGCAGGTATTGCCCTGGTGTTACCCAATGTGGAGTTTCAGGCAAAGCTAACGGAATTTACTTGGGGTTCTAAGATCTTTGGCTGGTCAATGGCTGGGGGAGGAGTAGTTTATATGCTGTTGGCGACGGCAGCGGTGGCACTGTATGCCTATCGTACATTAGGACTATGGCATTGGTTGAGCTTCATGATTCCAGCGATCGCTTTATCCCTCGGCAGTGAGTTATTGGGTACCAGCACAGGATTCCCTTTTGGTGAATATCGTTATTTGAGTGGACTGGGTTACAAAATTGCGGGGTTAGTACCCTTTACCATTCCTCTGTCTTGGTTTTATCTCGGCTTTAGTGCCTACATCATTGCCTTGTCAGGGTTAAAAAGACTGGAGATTAGCCCCTGGTTAAGTGAACTAGGAGCAGTTATTTGTGGTTCCCTCTGTCTCACTTCCTGGGATTTTGTCTTAGATCCTGCCATGAGTCAAGCACCCATGCCTTTTTGGGTCTGGGATCAGCCTGGAGCCTTTTTCGGCATGCCCTATCAGAATTTTGCAGGGTGGATGGGTACAGGGATGATGTTTATGACGGTGGCTACCTTGCTCTGGAAAGTCAAACCCTTGGTGTTTGCTGGTAACGATCTTAAGCTACCTCTGGTGATCTATCTGGCGAATTTTGTCTTTGCCACTGTGCTGAGTGTGGCAGCGGGATTCTATATTCCTGTATTGTTAGGTGTTGTCCTTGGTGTTCTCCCCTTGTTGGTTCTTTACTGGATCGCTACCAATCAATTAACCTTAGCTAATAATCTTTATAGTGAACTCTAAATAGTGAACTCTGAGCTTTTCTCAGGCGTTGTTTTCGGCATCTTAATCTCCCAGATCGTAGCCACCGCCATTTTGTTATCTCGTTTACTCAAGGGGGCAACTAGGCGATCGCCTTTACTCCCCCAGCCAGCAGAACCCGATCTGATGGGCAAAGTCAGTGTGGTGGTGCCTACCCTCAATGAAGCAGCGAGAATTATGCCCTGTCTCATAGGCTTGAGCCAGCAAAGCTATGAACTGAGAGAGGCGATTATCGTCGATAGCAATTCCCAAGATGGTACTCAGGATATTGTCAAAGCCGCGGGAGAAAATGAGCCTCGATTGCGTCTGATTACCGATGATCCTTTGCCGACTGGCTGGGTGGGTCGTCCTTGGGCGCTACACACGGGATATCTCCATATTTCTCCCCATAGCGAGTGGTTTTTAGGGATTGACGCGGACACAGAACCCCAACCTGGTTTAATTGCTAGCTTGGTTAAAGTGGCGGAATCAGAAGGTTACGATATGGTATCTCTTGCTCCCCAATTTATACTGGAATATCCAGGAGAATGGTGTCTGCAACCAGCCTTACTGATGACCCTGCTATTTCGTTTCGACTCGGCGGGGGTGGATGCGGTTAGTTCCAGTCGCGTAATGGCAAATGGACAATGTTTCTTATGCCGTCGTGCTGTACTAGAACATCTGGATGGTTACACTTCCGCTGCGGGTTCATTTTGCGATGACGTTACTCTAGCTCGTAATATTGCTGCTGCGGGCTATAAAGTGGGATTTTTTGACGGCTCCAAAGTAATTAAAGTCAGAATGTATCAAGGAGCCAAAGAAACTTGGGATGAATGGGGGCGATCGCTCGACCTCAAAGATGCTGCTAATCCTGCTCAAGTCTGGGGAGATGTTTTGTTTTTGCTCTGTGTCCAGGCTCTACCCTTACCGTTACTGTTATTAACCAGCTATTGGCTGTATTCAGGCAGTAATTACCCCAGTATATTTGTATTATTCAGCTTAAATGCTTTTCTGATTCTCTTACGATGGGTCATGTTGCTAGCGATCGCTCCCTCCTATGCAGGCTCGTCTTTCTTTTTCTGGTTATCCCCCTTAGCAGATCCGCTAGCAGTCCTCAGAATCTGCTTATCTTCCTGGAAAAAACCAACTAAGTGGCGAGGTCGGAGTTACGGGTCAAAATAGCTCAAGAAAATAGCTCAAAAAAAAGTTTTAGCCAAAACGATAGCCAAAACCTCTAACGGTAATGAGATACTCAGGTTGACTGGGTTCTAACTCTATTTTCTCTCGTAACCAGCGGATGTGAACATCAACGGTTTTGGTATCCCCTAAAAAGTCTGCGCCCCAAATTTGTTCGATTAGCTGTTCCCTTGACCAAACGCGACGGGGATAGCTCATAAATAATTCTAACAAACGAAATTCTTTGGGGGATAAATTGACTTCAATGTCCCGCACTGTGACACGACATTCTTGGGAGAACAAGCTGATATCACGGTATTTCTGAACGGAACTGGGAGATGAGATAGCGTAACTTTGGCGACGTAATAAAGCACGACAGCGAGCGATTAGTTCTCTCATGCTGAAGGGCTTCGTTAAATAATCATCCGCCCCTACTTCCAAGCCCAATACGCGGTCTGTTTCGCCACTTTTAGCGCTAACTACTAAAATTGGGGTGATGTCTCCTTGGTAGCGCAGCAAACGACAAATATCTAGTCCGTTGACCTCTGGCAACATCAAGTCCAGGATAATTAAGTCTGGAGTAAATTTATCGCGACTAAAATCCGAGCTTTGGAGGATATTTAAAGCAGCCCTGCCATTGCTAGCAGCGTGAACTTCGTAACCTTCTTCTTCTAAAGCGACTGTAACCATATCTCTAATCAAATTTTCGTCTTCGATGAGCAAAATACGGTTTGTCTGAGCTAGGGACGACTGATCGGAAGTTGGAGGATTTTGCAGGGATAGCATAAATAGATACTTTAATTTGTCCGTACTATTACATATACACTAATACTGTCCTGGATGAAATTAATGTTCAGGTAGTTTGGGGAATTGGGGAATTGGGGGATTGGGGGATTGGGGAAAACAAATCAACTTTGCTCCCTCTAAATCGCTAAATCTTCAACCACCACAGGGAAACACCATAGCAAGTAGTTGATGGGTCAAAGGTAACGTATCAACAATCATTGCCACACAGAGCAGCATCATATAGAAGATGGAATATTTAAACATCCCGCGAGCGAGGGGATTACTAGTGGGGTCTTGTTTTAATTCCCAGGCCTTGTAGAGGAATTTATAACCTAGATAAATAGCGATCGCGCCG
>JBEANW010000084.1:0-8058 GCA_041165225.1 Cyanobacteriota bacterium
TAATGTTGTTCATAATGTGTCAAAAATTTATAAAAAACACATTTTTTAGTGTCGCAGAATACAAAAAATGAGAGGAATGAGGAATAAAAACAGGTATTGTAAGGACGCAGGAATACGAAATAACATTCTATTGAGCGGATCGACAAGGAACAGAAACAGGAGTGTTAATAAAAAATATCAGCAGGATCAGCGGTTCGTAGTTTTTTAATTGCGATCGCTCCTGAGATGATGCACATGAGCAGATTGAGGATAAATACCCGCAAAGCGATCGCAGGATTCATCGTCACGGGAAGTTCGATGAAGTTAGTCATGAGGTAATAGATACCAAAGGAAGCCAAGTAGCCAGGAATAAAACCCATCACCGCTAGAATTAGCGACTCCTGAAAGACTACTAGAGATAAATCACGGTCTTTGTAACCCATCGCCTTGAGAGTGGCATATTCGGGGAGGTGTTCACTAACGTCGGTATAGATCACCTGGTAGACAATAATAATTCCCACCACAAAGCCAATTCCTGCACCAAAGTTGAGGACTTTTCCTTCAGGCCAGGTGGCAACTTCTGCAACTTCTGCGTCAGCTAATTCAGCCTTGGTTAACACTTTGATATCCTTGCTCAAGGTTTGCTTAATAGCTTTAATTACCTCTTGGGGATTTGCCCCTGCCTCCAGAGATATTACGCCGAGGGAAACCTGTTCTAAATCCGCCTTGTCACTAATTTGTCCATAATTCCAGTCACTCATTACTGCCACGCTATCAAAGTAAAAAGTACTGCCTAAATTAAATAAGCCGATGACAGTTACTCGATGATTATCTAAAATACTGAAGACTTGACCCTGGTTAGCAAAGAGTTGAGGAATATTTCCTGATACCGATTTTGAAAGGCGGTCATATAAAATACTGCCAGGGACAGCTAATAAATTTAGCTGCCGATTAACTTCAGGCAGATTGAGTACGGGCTTATTAGGATTAAAGGCAATAATCTGCATTGAAGACGATTCAATATCAGCATCAACTGCATCCGCTTCCGCAGTTTTAAGCAACTTTGGATCTACCCACTTGCCACGGCTAACATATAGCGGTCGGACATCGGCGACTCCTTCAACAGCATTAGCTTGGTAAAGATAGATCTTGGGAAATGAACTATCTCGAATCACTTCGGCATAATTGGAAATCAAGTACAAATCGCCATTGAGATTTTCTGGTAACAACGTCACCCCATTAAACAGCATTGCCCTTAAACCCAATTGAGTAAAAATGAGAATAATCGAGAACGCCACCCCTAAAATTGCCACCAAAAGACGAACTTTCTGATGAGATAGCTGTAACCATGCCACGGGAGTTCGACGGAGATAGGCAGAGATTTTTTGGCACAGAAGATAAATTAGTTTCATCAGTAGTCCCTAGGGGCAAATTGCTATTTGCCCTAATAGTTAATTAATTGTTGATTTCGACTCGCACTTTCATGTTGGTTAAACCCGCAACTTTTTTGCTGTCTTCGGGATTGATGCGGACTTTAACTTCGACAATGCGAGAATTCTCATCTTGGGTAGGATCTTCCGCCGATTCCTCTAGTTGTTTTTGCCCCACCTGTAAACCCAAATGCTCGACCGTACCTTTTAACTTCCCTGTAAATCCGCCATATTCACTGCTAACTATTGCTGGTTGACCAATGCTCACCTTACCAATATCCGTTTCATAGACTTCGGCGATCGCATACATTTGATCAGTACGACCTAATTCCACAATGCCCTGTTCCGTATTTACCTGTTCGCCGACACGGGTATTGATACGCAAAATTTGACCAGAAATTGGCACTTTCACCTTAGTATCCTCAAGATCAGCTTTGATTTTTTCCACGGCAATCATTGCTTTCTCAACTTCTACCTCCGCCACCCGAACATCTACAGGTCTAATTTCTTTTAACAGAGCTAGATTTTGCCGTTCTTGAGTTATTTCCTGTTTTAAAGTTTGTTGAGTATTGCCTAACAGAGCGAGTCTTTCATTGAGGTTAGCCTGAGCCATATCCAACCCTTCTTTAGTCTGATCAAACGCCTGGGTACTCACCGCCCCCTGTTGTTGTAAACTTTGATTGCGATTAAAGGTTAATTGAGCCTGTCTTAATTGCGCTTGGGCAGAGGCGATCGCCGCCTGTCTTTGAGCCGTCTCATTCCGCAACTGAGATTCCAGACGGGAGATATTCGCCTGTTGGGCTGCGATCGCAGCCTGTTTACTCTCTCCTGCACGAACTTGGGCTAATTTTGCTTGGGCTAATTCAACCTCTTTGTCCGCTGCTTCCAAATCCCGCTGACGGTTTTCTAGTCCCTGAAGGATGGCAATGACCTGACCTTTCTCCACGCGATCGCCTTCATCAACTAAGATCTGATTGACACGACTATCCTGAGCATTAGCTACGGAGAGTTTAATTACTTCTCCTTGAGGAATTAATTTACCTAATGCCACTACCTGGGTTGGCGACTTGACCTTAGTTGGAGCTTCTGTAGTTGGATCTTGAGATTGTGCGAGGGAATTAGGGCCACAGCCAGAAATTATCCCCAACAAAGCTAGAATCATTCCGTATCTACTGAAAAATCTTGACAAACTCATGCTTTGAGGGATCTTTAAATCTTTTAAGGGAGTAAATCTTAACTTGACTTACTCCCTTAATACTAACTACTAACTAATTTACTCTCTGCTTCCTGCGCCAAGAATTTCTCCAACTCAGTTAACGCTTCAGCATCAACTTTAGTCTGCATCGGACAGAATTTAGGGCCACACATGGAACAAAACTCAGCCGTTTTATAAATATCTGCGGGGAGAGTTTCATCATGATATTCTTTGGCTCTTTCGGGATCTAAAGACAGTTCAAACTGTTTCTCCCAATCGAAGTTGTAACGCGCTTTAGATAGTTCATCATCACGATCTCTCGCCCCTGGACGATGACGAGCAATATCCGCTGCATGAGCTGCAATTTTGTAGGCAATTAAACCATTGCGAACATCTTCAGCATTGGGTAAACCCAAGTGTTCCTTGGGAGTTACATAACAGAGCATAGCAGTACCATACCAACCCGCCATAGCAGCACCGATCGCACTAGTGATATGGTCATAACCAGGAGCAATATCCGTGACCAATGGCCCTAAAACATAAAAAGGCGCTTCGCTACACTCTTCCATTTGTTTTTTGACGTTAAACTCAATCTGATCCATCGGGACATGACCAGGGCCTTCCACCATCACCTGGACATCATCTTCCCAGGCACGGCGAGTTAATTGACCCAGGGTTTTCAATTCAGCTAACTGAGCTTCATCACTAGCATCGTGAGCGCATCCAGGACGCAATGAGTCCCCTAAACTAAAGGAAACATCATATTTTTTAAAAATCTCGATGATCTGATCAAAATGAGTATAAAGGGGGTTTTGCTTGTGATGGTGTAGCATCCAACGAGCGATAATACCGCCACCGCGAGAGACAATACCTGTAAGACGGTTCTTAACTAAAGGCAGATGTTCAATTAAGATACCTGCGTGAATCGTCATATAGTCCACACCCTGTTCGGCATGTTTCTCGATGATGCGGAGAAAGTCATCGGCACAAAGTTTCTCGATATCACCGTGGACGCTTTCCAATGCCTGATAAATAGGCACAGTACCAATAGGAATTGGCGAGGCATTAATTATGGCAGTACGAATCTCGTCTAGGTTACCTCCCCCTGTGGACAAGTCCATCAGAGTATCAGCACCATATTTAACCGCCAGCTTAAGCTTATCTACTTCTTCATTGATATTAGAAGAGTTGGGAGACGCACCGATATTAGCATTCACTTTACAACTAGAAGCAATCCCGATACACATTGGCTCTAGGTTCGGATGATTAATATTGGCAGGAATAATCATTCTGCCCCTAGCCACTTCATCCCGAATTAAGTCTGCTGGCAACCGCTCTCTAGTAGCGATGTAATGCATCTCTTCAGTAATAATTCCCTGACGTGCATAATGCATCTGAGATACATTGCCCTGACCTCTACGCTTGGCAATCCATTCGCTTCTCATGTTTTTTTCCCTTAATAAACAGCTTCCCTCCGCTGGTGCTAACCAGTCTCAGGTTCTTAGGGTATATCTCAGCCAATCTTTAGGCACCCCTAGCTACATGGGAATTCTAGCATTATTTACTTAATCTAATTCCAGACCCGAACCGAAGTAATTATTTCTTCATCCAAAGCATTATTTCTTAAATTTCCCCTAGCAACTAGCAAGGAGGTTATCTGCTAACAACAGTAGAGATACTTAGCGGTAATGAATCACAGCAAAATATTATGGAGACTCTTGCGACTCAATTCCCAACTGGATATTGGTAAAATAATTGGCCAAAATAGAGGCGCAATCAAAAGAACACACCAAGAGGTTAGATCAAATTTGGAAGTACTGCGATCTTGATAAAAAAGACTAAACCAATAGATAAACACCAAGCAGCAGATAATCCAATACCAAGTAACTATATTTGTTGACATTACTAATCAGCCAAAATTAATTTTTTGACTCAATTATCATTGACATTCTTCAAAAAGTAAGCCGTAAAAACACTTATCTTATTAACTGACTAACTTAGCGATCTTTTGAGAAAAAGCGATCGCCAAGCAAAAGTTGATCACATCAGAAGAATTATAATTAATTATATGTTTCTTGGGAGTTAACTAGTACAGGTTGTCCGAGGTAAAGTTGCGCCATGAGCAGAGAAGGAATCTGGCAATTGCAAATCCTGACAGTCAATTGTCTCGGAGATGATAGAACTAATACTCATGCCAGTATGAATTTCGAGTTTAGCTAGAGTCGGGGCGTTAAAGAGCAAACGCTGTCCAGGAAAAACTACTCGCTCCAAGCTCCAGTGAGGAATATTAGTAATCCGAATCACCTCAACATGTGCGGTGGCGTTTACGTAACAGCAAAGGAAAAATTTACGGGTAGATAGTGTGAAAGAAGATAACATTAGCTTAGTTTTTAAATCGGTCTATGATCGTTAGTCTGGGATACGTTCCTCGTTAAAAAATTGCTTTGATTTCCGATATTTTAGATATGATTATCAGCAAAAGAGCGGAAAATTACTGCCAACTGAAATATTCTATTTTTATCCAGGTGGTTAGTGAATAAACATTGATCCCCATACCATAATAAATAATTTTACTTGGATACTGTCTTAAGTTTAGCTTTCTTTATTATTTATTTAACAATTGAAAATTTTGAGTATAAGGCAATAATTTAGATCATAAATTAAAATATTATTTTCTCAGTATTTACACTTACAGGTTGGGTAGTCGAGTTATCATATCGATTTTTTGACTGACAAAATAACAACAGGTAAAATTATCAGCCAATATATATGAGTCGAGAGAAGTGCCTTGATTGCTTTCCTTAAAGGAAGTTGGTGAAAAATACTAGCTTACTATGGGGCTTTTGATTGAAGAATTACATAAACCTTTAACGACGTTCTTTATTCTGACAAGATAAGCTTGTATAACTTTGAATTTTTAATCTGAGGCATCTATTATGCGGGTTTTATTGCTATACCCCTTATTTCCTAAAAGTTTTTGGTCATTTGAGAAAACTTTAGCTTTGGTAGACTGTAAAGCTCTCATGCCACCCTTGGGTTTAATCACCGTGGCAGCTATTTTGCCTCAATCGTGGGAGTTTAAACTGGTAGATCATAATATCCAAGAAGTCACCGAATCTGATTGGGATTGGGCCGAGTTAGTAATCATATCTGGCATGATTGTGCAAAAAAATGATATGTTGGCTCAAATTGCGGCAGCCAAGAGTCGTAACAAACTGGTTGCAGTGGGTGGGCCTTATGCCACAACATCCCCCCAGGAAGTAGAATCTGCGGACTTTTTGGTCTTAGACGAAGGAGAAATTACTCTGCCGATGTTTATCGCTGCCATTGAAAGAGGCGATCGCTCTGGGGTATTTCGTTCAGCCGAAAAACCTGCGGTGACGGAGACACCGATTCCTCGTTACGACCTCCTGGATTTGACTGCCTACGATAATATGTCAGTCCAGTTTTCCCGTGGCTGTCCTTTTCAGTGTGAATTCTGCGATATTATCGTGCTTTACGGACGCAAACCCCGTACCAAGAACCCCCAACAGCTATTAGCCGAGTTGGAGTGCATTTACGATCTTGGTTGGCGTGGTGCAGTATTTATGGTGGACGATAACTTTATCGGCAACAAGCGCAACGTGAAACTGTTGCTCCAAGAATTAAAAGTGTGGATGGCAGAAAAAGGCTATCCTTTTGGCATAACTACCGAAGCTTCCGTTGATCTAGCTCAGGATGATGAGTTAATGAAGTTGATGGTGGAATGCAATTTCAAGAAAGTCTTTTTAGGCATTGAAACTCCCGACCAAGATAGCTTGGCTCTGACTAGTAAGTTTCAGAACACCCGTGATCCTCTCACCGAATCCATCAATAAAATCACTACCGCAGGAATGCAGGTAATGGCAGGGTTTATCATTGGTTTTGATGGGGAAAAAGCCCAAGCAGGCGATCGCATTGTGCAGTTTGTTGAACAAACAAATATTCCCCTGGCAATGTTTAGTATGCTCCAAGCACTACCCAGTACCGCTTTATGGGACAGGCTGGAGAAAGAGGGCAGATTACTTAATGGTTCGGCAAATATTAATCAAACAACCTTGATGAACTTTGTGCCGACTAGAAATATAGAAGATATTGCCACAGAGTATGTCAATGCTTTTTGGAAACTATATGACCCAGCAGCTTATCTAGAGCGGGTTTTTCGCTACTACATGATGTTGGGTGGTGTGCAGAATTCCAAGTCCCTTAGACCAAGCTGGAAGTCAGTGCGTGCTTTAGGTTTAATTTTCTGGAAACAGGGGATGGTCGCTCAGACTCGTGGGTTGTTTTGGAAAAATTTGATTCAGGTGTTAGTCAAAAAGCCCCAGCAGCTAGAGACTTATCTAACTTTGTGTGCTTATCTGGAACACTTTACCGAATATCGCTTTATTGTTAGAGAACAAATTAATACTCAGCTTGCTAACTATATTGCCTCTAAACCAGAAGCAGAAAGAATTGCCAGTTAAATAATTGACGCTACGCATTCATTGATTTGTGAAGATTGGGAAAGGGAAAAGGGGAAAAGGGAAAAGGGAAAAGCGCGAAGTTGTCCTAAAGGATTAGCTTCGCTTCCGTTGCGGGGGTTCCCAAGGCGCGTTTTGAGTAAGAGTACTCTTACTCAAAAGCCGCCGTCCCGTTGAGCAAACTTCGTAAGAAGGGTTCAGTGTTTTATTTTCATAACTCACTGAAACCATCTATTTCTTCTTACTTTGCGTAACATCAGAATGTGAAAATTCAATTTATTTCTTAGTTATCTCTTCTTAAAAAGCTTATGGCTTAGAGCTTAGAGCTACAAACAGTGCTGCTAACGGTTTCATACATTAAATCAGCAACGGCTCATAGATAAATTGACGGAAAAATGGCAAACTACAAGAACTAAATCTAGAATTAAATCTAAGGAATTGTTGTATGCCCTTAAATGTTGAATTATTAGAATCGAGTTTTTTGCCAATTAAAGCCCAGGAAACTGAGTTTACGGATCATTTCTATACACAATTATTGACCGACTACCCAGAGGTCAAGCCCCTGTTTGCCCATACTAATATGGAAAAACAAGGCAAACAGCTTTTCAAGTCTCTGGTTCTGGTGGTAGAAAACCTCCGTTCTCCTGAAGAATTATCTAATCTCCTCAAGGGTTTAGGAACTCGTCATGTCAAATATGGAGTTTTGCCCAATCATTATCCGATGGTTGGCGGTGCGTTATTACAGACGCTATCCACTTGCTTAGAAGATGCTTGGACACCAGAAACTGAACAGGCATGGACAGAGGCGTACACAGCAATAACTCAGCTCATGTTAAGCGGGACTGAATATCCAGAAAAGACTCTAAATCCTAACGTTTAAACGGAATTGGGGGATTGGGGAATTGGGGAACTACCCCTAATTAAGTCGATCGCCTGTCTCAATATCAAACCAGTGAATTTTCTGAGGCTGAAT
>JBEANW010000085.1:0-8466 GCA_041165225.1 Cyanobacteriota bacterium
ATACAGACTCTGGCAACTACGCCCCCAAACTTGTTCGTAAGTCGGGCTAATATAGAGAATTTCGTCTGTTTTAGCCGAAATCACAAAAAAAACTTCCCGCACATTTTCCGCAATTTGCCGAAATCGTTCTTCTCGCTCGGTTAATTGCTGAAATTCTGTTCTCAATCTTTGATTTTCGGCTAGAACTTCTTCTATGCGATTTAAGAGAGAATTTTGTTGTTGCAGAATTCCTACTATTTCTTCAGACATCCGAATTAGGCTACAGTAGCGGAAATTACCTTCCTATGATGCCCAAAATCTGATTAGAAGTAACATCTATTTAATTTCCTATGATGGTGTAATGCAGGCAGGTAAGGTTTGGCTAATTGGAGGAACAAGTGATAGCGCAACCATAGCTAAGATTCTGGTTGAGTCTGAGATGCCTTTGGTGATAACTGTGACCACAGCTACGGCTCAAGCTTTATATGTTTATAGGGCAGAGGTAGTCGTCGGCTGTATGAGTTTAATTGAAATGGGTTGTTTCTGCCAGCACCATCAGATTAAAGTAGTGATCGATGCCTCCCACCCCTACGCCACCCAAGTTTCCCAGCAAGCGATCGCCCTGACGAGGAAGCTAAATATTCCTTATCTTCGTTATGAACGGCATCACTATCAACCTTTCTCGGTTAAACGACAAGACTCTGAAGTGATCGAAGTAGCCAGCTTTCAGCATCTTTTGGCAGGGGATTATTTAACCGCTCAACGAGTCTTATTAACTGTGGGTTGCAACGCCTTACCTAAGTTTCAATCATGGCAGCATAAAGCTACTTTGTTCGCCAGAGTTTTGCCCAAAATTAAATCATTAGAAATGGCGATCGCATCTGGTTTTACTGGCGATCGTCTCATTGCCCTTCGTCCTCCCATTAGCGCAGCGATGGAAGCAGCTTTATGGCAACAGTGGGATATTTCTCTGGTGGTCACCAAAGCATCAGGAAATGCAGGAGGAGAGGATACTAAACGTCAAGTAGCAGCTAGCTTGGGCATCCCTTTAATTGTTATTCCTCGCCCTCAAATGATTTATCCGAAAAAAACTTTTGCGATCGCCGATATCTTGCCTTTCTGTAAATTAGCTCTAAGCTCTAGGTTTCAAACAGAAAATTTTGGTACAGTGAACTGAAGTTATGATGTTATAAAACTTTACATTTACACTCTCAGTTCTTTCAACGTAATGAAAATAAAATACGCAATTAATTTACATAAAGCCCTAACGTTTTTGGTTGTTTTCGCCTTAATGGTCGTTTATCAAAATTTTACGATTGCTCCCTGGATTTATCTCGCCCTTCATGGAACTTATGGCATCATGTGGCTGATTAAAGATAGTCTTTATCCCGATCGCCAATGGGAAAAAGAAGTGAGTTTAGTCATGGCATTGGTCATCTTTGTTTTCCTGGGTTCCTATTGGGTTGCACCTTTGGTTTTAATTAGTAGCGGGGTTCAACCGAGTGCATCTTTAATGGCAATAGCGATCGCCACTAACTTGTTTGGTATCTTTCTTCACTATGGTAGCGACGCTCAAAAATACTTTACCCTGAAATACAAACAAGGCTTAATTACCGAAGGCTTCTTTAGTCGTAGTCGCAACCCGAACTATTTGGGAGAGATCTTGATTTATCTTGGTTTTGCCCTGTTGACACAACACTGGTTGCCCCTAGCTATTGTAGGTTTGTTTGCTGCCCTGGTTTTTGTACCAAATATGCGGAAGAAAGATCAATCTCTATCCCGTTATCCAGAGTTTGCTGCCTATCAAGAGCGTTCTGGTTTATTATTGCCTAAGCTATTTGTCAGTAAATCTAGTCCATCAGAGACAGCGGAAACTGTAAAAGTTAATTAGCTATGAGAATTCCTGGCGCTTTCAGGATTGGAGTTAAGTCTTGTCCTGCAAGTTCCAAGGATTGGCGATCTCGTAGGGTACGCGCGACGTGGAGCTAGTCCTTTAGGGAAGCGGAATCGCTGGATTCAGCATCAAAATAGTTAAGCAACCTATTTTTGACCCAATGCTCTAAGCGGATGAGGGGAATCGAACCCCTAGCTTTAGCTTGGAAGGCTAAGGTATTACCACTATACGACATCCGCAGGTAATAACATTCTATAAGCAGAGTTCATACTAACATATTAATTTAGCTTTAGGTCAAACTATTTTGGAATCAGCCAAGTTTTTTGCTGCATGTCCCTAGAGTTTGGTCTTAATTTCGGCGCTTGTTCGGAGGAATGGCAGCAATTGTAGCGAAAAATATAGTAAAAAGCTTAAAAAGTTTTATCTGAAGTGCGATCGTAGTAAGCTAATAAAATTGGTTTTTAAGTATCCTCGATTGAAGTAAAGGAAGCTACAGATGGCGATCGCCTGAATTGAAATATTTATGAATAACTATAAACTTGGCTCATGGTATGGCTCCCGTTGTAGACAGTCAACGACCATACTTTTGACTGCGGTGGCATTGTTGACCACTAGTAAATTACCTGCCCAGGGAAACACCAAGCAAATCTTATTAGCTCAAACTAACGAGCCAGCCCCAGGAGTTAATGCTGACAGTTTGCCAGCTTCGCCCTTACCTGATGAGAGGCAAGTTCCTACTCCTACTCCGTTGCCTCCCGTGGAAGATTTTTTAGATTCCTTACCCAATCAGTTGCCAGAGGGAAAAACTCCCGAATCTGATGTGAGATTTGAGGTTAAAAAATTTAAGTTAGAGGGTAATACGGTCTTAGAACAGGCTGCTGTAGATAGCATCTTCCGCAAATATCGCGATCGCCAGATCGGGTTTGCTGATCTATTAGAATTAGAAACCGATTTAACCAAACTCTATACCGCCAAAGGCTATGTCAACTCTGGAGTGGTATTGCCGATCCAAAACGTTACCAGAGGGACAGTTGTTTTACAGTCAATAGAAGGCAGAGTTGAAACCATCAATGTCCAGGTAGATGGTCGTTTAAAAGAGAGCTACGTTCGTTCTCGATTAGCTAGGGGAGCAGGGCAGCCCTTAAATATTGGGGAGTTGCAGGAAGCCTTGCAGCTATTACAGCTAAATCCTTTAATTGAGAATCTGAATGCAGAACTATCCGTGGGAGGGAGTCGCGATCGCTGGACGTTAGATGTGGCGGTAAACCAGGGTAATCCCTTTAAACCGCTGTTATTTGTGAATAATAATCGTACCCCTAGCGTCGGTAGTTTTCAACGGGGTTTCGAGCTAAATCATAATAATGTTTTGGGCTATGCCGATCAATTGAGCTTTATTTATAAAAATACCGATGGTAGTAATGATTTTGATACCAGCTATCGTATTCCCGTTAACTCTCTAGATGGGACGGTGGGTTTGCGTTATCGCTTTGTGGATAGCAATATCATTGAGGGAAATTTTGAAGATGTTGATATTGAATCCCAAACCGACGAGCTGGAGCTGACCTTGAGGCAGCCGATCTTACGACGAGCAGATGGAGAATCGACCCAAGAGTTAGCTTTAGGTTTAGAACTCTCACGCCAAACCAATGAAGTGACCCTAGAAGATCGACCCTTTCCTGAGTTATCTCCTGGAGCCGATGAGAATGGAGAAACCAAGATTTCGGCAGTGCGTTTCTTCCAAGACTGGACTAGAAGAACTCGTAAAGACGTTTTAGCGGCGCGATCGCAATTAAGCGCAGGGGTCGATCTATTTGATGCGACGGTCAACGACAATGGCCCTGATGGCAAGTTTGTTGCTTGGCGAGGGCAGGTGCAGTGGCTCCGACAGCTTAAATCTAGTTCTAATATTAACCTGTTGTTGCGGTCTGACATTCAGCTTTCCACGGACGATCTGGTTTCTTTAGAAAGATTTAGTCTGGGGGGAGTGGAGAGTGTTCGAGGCTATCGGCAAGATGCCTTGCTGGGAGATAGCGGTATTTTGACATCAGCAGAAGTGAGAATTCCCTTTTATCGCTGGAGTAATAATCAAAATAGTCTAACAGCGGTTCCCTTTGTGGATTTTGGCACTACCTGGAGCAATTCCGATGATCGCAGTCAAGAAAAAGATACGGTGGCATCCCTCGGATTAGGACTCAGGTTAGATCTCTTCGATACCTTAAACGCGCGACTAGATTACGGCATCCCCTTAATTGAAGTGCAGGACAATGACGACACCTTACAAGAGAAAGGAATTTACTTCTCCTTAGAATATTTCCCTTTTTAGATGTTAGATCACCAGATTAAATTACTCTCAGGGCATCAAATACCATCATGAGCAAGATATCTAGATTATTTACCAAGTTATTTACCGCCATAGTTCCCTTGAAGATCTTTCAGGGGATCTGCCGTCGGGGTCGTCAAACTGCCATCAGTTTCCTGCTGCTGTTTAGTTTTGGCATTACTCTCGCCTTGATTTTACCCGCTCATTCTGAAGATTCCCCAGATTCCCCATCACCAGTGAAGCTAACTCAACAGGGCAAAGATTTATATGCCGCCGGCCGACTCGACCAGGCAATTGAAACTTGGCAACAGGCAGCAGCAGCCTATACAGCAGTGGGCAACCAGCAGGGTAGTCGAGACAGCTATCTCAATGCAGCCACGGCTCAACAGGCTTTAGGGCTTTACAGCCGTTCTTGTGAGAGTCTCTTGTCTGCTTTTAACATCACCCAGAAAACTAGCTGCAATCAAATCATTGAAGATGCTCAACTAATCGAACCCCAACTAGGCGGGATTAAACCCTTGAGCGCAGCAGCAAAGTCCAAATTACTCCCAGCGATCGCTGCAATTAATCAACAGCCAGAAGAACAAGACAAAGTTCAGGGGTTGTTACGTTTTGGGGACTATCTTCGTGCCAGTGGCTATCCACGGGTGGCAAATCAGGCCTTAGAGTTGAGTTTAGCAAGCAGCGAAAAACTAGCAGATCCTCAGCAAAAAACTGCCACCTTACTCAGTTTGGGTAATGCTCAACGAGAGATCGCCCTGCAAAAGCAAAATCAGTTTTCGACTCAAACCACCGTGCTGGATGTAGTTGCCAATAAGTCAGCTAGCGCTGCTTCAGCCTTAGAATCTTATCAACCAGCCTTAGACTACTATCATCAGGCTGGGTCGGTTACACCGCGACAGTTAGACGGTTTCAAGGCAGAACTCAACCGTCTCAGTTTACTGCTTGATATGGAAGAATATTGGCGAGGTGCAATTGGCGATTTCAACCGTAACCTGGACTTTCTCGAAATTAGTGACACAGCGTTTTTAGACGAGATTAGCGTCGGCTCCAAAACCCTCAAGCAAGACTTGGAAAAGCAACTAGAGTCAGAAATTACCCAGGCGATCGCCAAAATCGAACCCCAAGTTGCCAATTTACCTGCAACCCGTGGGGGGATCTACGGCAGAATTAATTTAGCCCAAAGTCTGATGCGTCGAGAACAAAGCGGTCGCCAGACTGCTCAGATCCTAGCTACTGCTATTGAACAAGCCCGCAGCATCAAGAATGTGACGGCAGAAGCAGAAGCCACAGGCTATCTAGGTTCTCTCTATCAACAACAGGGACAATACCCAGAGGCACGACGGTTAACCGAGGTGGCATTACAACTGGCACCAACGGCCGAATATCCTGACATTGCCTATCGATGGAATGCTCAGTTAGGTAAAATCATCGCGGCTCAAGGAGAGCGAGATCAAGCTTTAACTGCTTATGAAAACTCTTTTAACACCATTAGAGCCTTGCGGAGTGATTTAGCCACAACCCCTGTAGAACCAATTTTTCGAGAGTATATTAGTTTACTGTTACAGGGAGAACCATCGCCCAACCAGTTATCTCAAGCACGAGATGTTTTAGAATCCTTGCAGGTGGCGACAATGGATAACTTTTTCCGTGATCCCTGCTCAAAAATAGCCGACAAACCTGTGGCGATCGATGATGTAGACTCCGAAGCTGCGGTCATCTATCCAATTTTGCTTCAAGATCGTTTAGAAGTAATCCTGACTTTGCCTGGGAAACCTCTGCGTCGCTATACAACTCAGAATCTCACCCAAGAAAAAGTAGACGAAACTATCCAAAAACTCCGTCGTCGTGCCTTAACTAATCCTGGTTTTGCCGAGCAAATCCGTGGAACGAGAGGAAATCCCCGCTCTGCTGCTGAAGTTGCCCTGCTGAAACAAAATCAGGAACAATCGCTTCAGCAAGATATTTTGCCCCTAGCTTCAGAGATCTATGGTTGGTTAGTTGAGCCAGCAGAAGCAGAACTGAAGGCAAGTAAGGTCAAAACTCTAGTGTTTGTCTTGGATGGTTCTCTGCGTAACATTCCTATGGCTTTGCTCTATGACCAGAAAGAGCATAAATATCTGATTGAGAAAGATTTTGATATTGCTTTGAGTTCGGGTTTACAGTTAACGGCTCCTCTGCCTTTGAACAGACAGCCAATTAAAGTGCTAGCTGCGGGAGTGACCAGTAATTTTCCTGCCTATCGTTTTCCGCCAATTCCCAAGGTAGAAGATGAACTCAATACCATCAAGCATATTTTTGCCAAGTCAGAAATTTTACTCAACCAAGAGTTTACCAAAGCCACTTTGGAACAGAAGCTACAGCAATCTGATTTCCCTGTAGTTCATTTAGCAACCCACGGTCAATTTGGTTCTACTGCCGAACAAACATTTATCTTGAGCGGGACAAATCAGGGAGATCCGTTAATTAACGTGAATCAATTTGATAATTTACTGCGAACAGGAAACCTTAAGCGATCGCAACCGATCGAACTCTTGGTTTTAAGTGCCTGTAATACTGCCGAAGGAGACAACCAGGCAATTCTTGGTTTAGCAGGGGTAGCAGTGAGAGCGGGCGCTCGTAGTACCTTGGCTACTCTGTGGAGTGCGGATGATGAGGCTACGGCTAATTTGATGGGTAAGTTCTATACTAATTTGTCTCAAAATACTCAGATTAGTAAAGCCAGAGCCTTGCGAAAAGCACAGTTAGACCTCCTGGCAGAAACAGATTCTCAATATCGCCATCCCTTCTATTGGGCTCCCTTTGTATTGGTGGGCAATTGGCTGTAAACGAGCTTTGCTCGTAGCTTTAAGCTCTAAGCTGACCGAAGGGAATCCTTTAGGGCTAAGCTTTTAAATACATCAAGCTGCATAACGTCAGCTACAATTACTCGAATAAACTTGAATAAAGATTTGGTGTATCTGAGGAGATAATTCATGGCGGTTCAACTTCAACAAGCAGTTACGGTAGGAAAGTACTTAGTTACCCAACGTTTGCTGGGGCGTAAGCGTTTTCCTCTAGTTTTGATGTTAGAGCCACTGTTTCGCTGTAATTTGGCTTGTTCTGGCTGTGGCAAGATTCAGCATCCAACGGAGATATTGCAGCAAAACCTAACTCCAGAACAGTGTTTTGCTGCGGTGGCAGAATGTGGTGCGCCAGTGGTTTCGATTCCTGGAGGAGAACCGCTGCTCCATCCTCAGATTGAGCAGATTGTGGCGGGTTTGGTACGGCGTAAAAAGTTTGTTTATCTTTGTACAAATGGGATCTTACTGGAGAAAAGTTTAAGTAAGTTCAAGCCATCTCCCTATCTGACTTTCAGCGTTCATCTTGACGGACTAAGGGAACAGCATGACCATTGTGTCGATCGCTCAGGAGTTTTTGACAAAGCGATCGCGGCCATTAAAGCTGCTAAACAACAGGGATTCAGGGTTACTACTAATACCACCGTGTTTGAGGGAGCAAATCCCCAACAAATGCAGGAATTCTTTGATTTCTTAGATACCCTAAATCTTGACGGCATGATGGTTTCCCCTGGCTATGGTTACTCCAAAGCTCCCGACCAAGAAAACTTCTTACAGCGGGAGCAAACTAAAGCTTTATTCCGAGAAATCCTATCTCCTTGGAAATCTGGTCAAAAGAAATGGAATTTTAATCACAATCCCTTATTTCTCGAATTCTTGATGGGAGATCAAGATTTTGACTGTACCCCTTGGGGAAGTCCTAGCTATAGCGTTTTAGGCTGGCAGAAACCTTGCTATCTCTTAGATGAAGGACACTGTTCTAGCTATCAAGAACTACTCGATCAGACCGAGTGGAGCAACTACGGCAAAAATAGCGGAAATCCTGAATGCCAAGACTGTATGGTGCATTGTGGCTATGAACCAACAGCAGCTACCGCAGCGATGCAACCCGAAAATATGGGTAAAGCGATCGGGGCTTTATTTGGAGGATAAAGAAGGTTTGCGACTTAAAACTTGAAGCTCTTGATCACGGCATCTGCCTCCATTTCCACCAGGATTTCTGGGGCAATTAAGCGACGAACTTCTACCATGCTGCTAGCAGGACGAATGTTGGCAAAAAATTCATGATGGGCTTTGCCGATCATTTGCCAGCGATCGATATTGGTGACATAAATCCTGGTGCGGACTACATCTTCTAGACTAGCTCCAGAATGATTTAAAGCAGTTTCGATGTTTTTGATAATTTGTCGAGTCTGGGTATAGGGATCTCCTAG
>JBEANW010000086.1:0-3306 GCA_041165225.1 Cyanobacteriota bacterium
CTGGGGTTTCCTCAAATTCCCGAACAGTTTATTAGTACTTATGAACTATCCATTGAAGAGGTTGTGAGTAGTGGCCCCAATCGTCTAATTGTCTTTGAAGGTTCGGAAGAGCGGATCGAGCAAATTTCTGTTGGACTTTTGGAACGTTTGGGTATTGGTCGTCCTCCTTGGGAAAAAGACAATGTTGATTACTATCCCAAAACTATTGATGCAGGAAATCAACTACCCACGGGTACTCCTTTGCGTACTCCGATCTCGAAAGCCGTAGATACCAGAGAGCCTGTGATGGAAGAGCGTTGGGATGAAGATGAATGGCAAGAGTCCCGTACTGCGCCACCGCCGATGAGACAGCAAGCGGAAGCAATTCCTTATGAGGATGATTACGAAGAGAATAATTGGCAAGATGCTGATGCGGAAGAAATCTATGAAGCCAAGGTATATGAAGCACCTCCAGTCAAAGAGTATGAATACGAGGAAGTGACTAATGATGATGTTTGGGATGATGACACCGAACCCAAGACGTATAATGCTCCTCCTGTAAATATTCCTGAAAAGCAAAAGGCTCCCGAATACGAAGAAGAGCCAGGGTAATTGGGGTTCGGAGTTCGGAGTTCGCTCTAAAGGACGACACGAAGTTAGTCCTTTAGGACTCATTACCTATTACTCATGAAAGGTATTTTCCTTCCGTATCAGGGCTTTCCATCCGTGGCAGACCCATACTGTAGTTACGGACTCTAGCATTCAGGTTATAGCTAATTTCCCCTTTGAGTAATAAAGAGCGAATAAAATGCTCTAAATCTGACCCAATCCGACGCAGATTATATTCACTCAGGTCTTCGCCATTGTTTGCTTCTACCAATTCGTCAAACTGATGATAAACTTTTTGGAGCGTATCTTCGTTCCAGCTAAACTCATTGTCGGGGTCAATATCTAGGGTTAAGACGCGATCGCTAGGAATTAGCTCATTACCCTTGACTTCGGCGCTATAGAGACGAACATGACGGGTGGTTGATTTTACAAGCATACTAACAGTACCTAAAAGAATATCTGAGGGATAATTTTGTGAACGCAGGAGGCAGGAAAATTAAAGTTACCAGTTACTTCATGATTTCCCACCTTATTATCGTAAATTACTTATAAGCTTTAATACACTCTTCCACCAAAGGATTAACAGCATCAACATCTTTCCAGCCTTGGATTTCAGTAACTTTCTTCTCCAGATTTTTGTAAGTTCTGAAAAATTCGGCAATTTCTTCTAGGCGATGGGGGGCAATATCTTTTATCGACTTCACTTCGTTATAGCGAGGGTCTTCTGCGGGAACACAGAGGATTTTTTCATCGCGATCGCCGCCATCAATCATCAACAACATCCCAATGGGTCGAGCAGCAATGACACAGCCAGCAAAGGTAGGCTCATCCATCATCACCATCCCATCCAAAGGATCGCCATCATCAGCTAAAGTATTGGGGACAAAACCATAGTCATAAGGATATTTAACCGAAGCAAATAAAACCCGATCTAAGGCAAAGGCATTCATGTCTTTATCAAATTCGTACTTGTTTTTACTACCGCCAGGAATTTCGATTAAAACATTAATGATGCCAGGTTTAGGCTGGGCAGGAATAAGGGATAGATCCATAAAATTCTCCGAATATTAATTGGTTTAAAAGCTTATAGCTTATAGCTTATAGCTTATAGCTTATAGCTACGAACTAGTTGATTCAAAACGTAGTCTATTCAACTGAAAACGGCTATAAGCTGAGTTCCCTAGAACCCAATCAAACCGCCATGAAAATTTTACCTGATTAGCTAGCCAAATCTAAATCCAATTTTCGTTATCTTGTACAGTAGATGAAAGCAGAACTCAAATAAATATGGTTAACCTTGGTTCACTCCCTCTGGCAACGGCTACTAATCCTGGCGATAGTTTCTCTATTACCATTGCCCCTTTATCTTTAGCTGAAGTATACGACCTAGCGGATGATCCAGCTAACGGTGCAGTAGTTGTTATGAGTGGAACGGTGCGGAACCAAACCGAAGGTAAAGCGGTGGAGTATCTCGAATATCAAGCTTATCAACCAATGGCGATCGCCGTTTTTAATTCTATTGCTGTTCACATTCGGAAGCAATGGCAGGATGCTAACCGAATTGTGATTCATCATCGGGTAGGGAAACTCAAAATTGGCGAGATTAGCGTGATTGTGGCGGTAGGTTGCCCCCATCGAGGAGAAGCTTTTGCGGCCTGTCGTTATGCGATCGATACCCTTAAACATAATGCACCCATCTGGAAAAAAGAGTTCTTTCGCGAAGATGACGGCACTTCCCATAGTACTTGGGTGTCTATTGGCGCTTGTGAAGAGTAATATCAGAGAATTTCTGGTGATCTCTCAAAGTAGTTTGAAGGATTCCACCTCTAGTACCGCTCCAATCATGGCGATCGTCATGATATCTTCGCGAATCTTACCTGTAATTTCCACCCTAATCCCTTCTTGCTGTAATTCCGTGCTGGGGTCTTTTAATTCGTAAGTGGTTCCATCCTCCGTGACTAATGCCCAAGTTCCAAAACCAAAACCTTTTTTGGCAATTGTTCCTTTTACTGTCATCTCAAATTCACCTCATTAATTGGCGTTGCTGATTTAATGTTTAAACTGCTGTCCTTAGCCCATAGAAAAGAGCTAAGAACTAAAAACGAAGAACTAATGACTAACAAGAGAATCTTTTTGGCTGGCTAAGTATGCCAAACCTAAACAGAGCATAGCGTTAATCAGCAAATAAGAACTGGCGATCGCCCCACTCCCTAACAGCCAGATCCCAGGATCGCTGAAAGCGCTAATTCCTAAACAAGCAGCAACTCCCACACTAGAGCCAATGGCGAACCATTTAAAATTAGAATTTAAGAGCAAGACGGTGAGCAGCAATGGAATTAAAGCACTGGCAAACAGAGGATTAAAGTTGCTATTGCCAAACACCACGTTACCCAATTCGGGTAAGGAGCTACCAAATAAACGCATCGGCCATTGAGGTAAATCGAACCAATAGAGTCCCTGAAGGAAAAATAGACCAGAACTACCAAAGATTAGACCGCTATTTAAACCGAGGGTGAAAGGTAAATAGGTGCGGAATAGCCAGGCGAGCAAATAAGAACCGAGTACCATACCCAATTTGGGTAGCACTGCCACTGCTCCACCATCAATCCAGAAACCAAGGTTGAGATAGCCACTCTTACGCAACCAGCGGAAAAAATCATTAAAGGTAATCTTGCCTTTGAGGGCGAGTTGAACCGCTGCATTAGCATCTAAATGTCC
>JBEANW010000087.1:0-3706 GCA_041165225.1 Cyanobacteriota bacterium
CAATTTGTTGATTAATACTATCTAGAACAGCGACCTGTTTAAGATAATCTTTGCGACTATTGCCGTGACTACAATCAATCATGATGGCAGAATTTACAGCTTCTTTTTCTAAGGCAGTTACGGCCGCTTCAATATCCCCCGCTTCATAGTTTGGTCTGGCAGCACCACCCCGCAAGACTAAATGTCCATCGGGGTTGCCTGTAGTTCTGACAATACTGGCTAATCCATCTTGATTGATGCCTAAAAAGTGGTGAGAAATCCTGGCGGTACTGATGGCATTAATTGCTGCCTTAAAACTGCCATCAGTGCCGTTTTTGTAGCCCACGGGCATGGATAAACCAGAAGCCATTTGGCGGTGAATTTGGCTTTCGGTAGTTCTCGCACCAATTGCCGTCCAACAGATCAGATCAGCAATATATTGCGGAGTGATGGGGTCAAGTAATTCTGTCGCAGCGGGCAAACCCATGCTAGCGAGGTCTAAAAGTAGCTTTCTAGCGATTCTCAAACCATTATTAATGTCGTAACTATCATCCAGGTGAGGATCATTGATTAAACCTTTCCAACCAACAGTAGTGCGGGGTTTTTCAAAATAAACTCGCATCACAATTTCTAACTGATCTTGGAATTGCGATCGCAACTTAACCAGTTTCTCGCCGTATTCCTGGGCTGCTGCCACATCATGAATGGAACAGGGGCCAACCACTACCAATACTCTTTTGTCTACACCTTCGAGAATATTTCTAATGCGATCGCGAGTTTGGCTTACTACTTGGGCAACTTCTGGGGCGATCGGTAATTCACTTTTAATAAACGCAGGACTTAACAAAGGTCTGGTTTCAATAACGTGGAGGTCACTGGTAATATCCATATTTCCAAATAAATGTTTTTAAATACCTGTAGTTAGACAAGAGAATAAATGGGCAAGACTATGATAATTATCGCTGATTATCTAAATTCTGTGGCACTAAGGTTAAGGATTTTGACGATTTCAAGCAGTGAAACCGATAGTTGTTAGTTCACAATTATTAGTTTTCGCTTTCGAGCAACTTTTGTCGTTAAAAAAATCGCCAAGTACGGTTATCCTGTTAAAGATCTCATCTGAATCTCCTATAGTTGTTCACAAATTTTTATGAATACCCATATTGTTACTGGTGTTGCAGGATTTATTGGCTCTCACCTAGGGGAAGCTCTCTTACAGCAAGGAGCAGAAGTTATTGGTGTGGATCAATTTAACGATTATTACGATCCTCAACTCAAACATAACAATTTAGTCAATCTCCAGCAGTATTCTAACTTCAAATTGATTAAAGCAGATATTCAGGAATTAAACTGGCAAGAGTTGTTACTAGGGGTGGATGTGGTCTATCATCAGGCGGCTCAGGCAGGGGTTAGGGCTAGCTGGGGCGAAGGATTTCGGAATTATACCGAGAGAAATATCAATGCCACCCAGGTGATTTTAGAGGCGGCAAAACAGGTTAAATCTTTGACCAGAATTGTCTATGCCTCCAGTTCATCGATTTATGGCAACGCCATAACTATGCCTACCCCCGAAACCTTATGTCCTCAGCCAGTCTCACCCTACGGCATTACCAAACTGGCGGGAGAGAGTTTATGTTGGCTATATCAGCGCAACTTTGATGTTCCTGTAACTGCTTTACGTTACTTTACTGTTTATGGCCCTCGACAACGACCTGATATGGCGTTTCACAAGTTTTTCAAGGCAGCAAGCGATCGCCAATCCATTAATATTTTCGGTGATGGACAACAAACTAGAGACTATACTTTTGTGCAGGATATCGTCGCTGCCAACTTAGCTGCGGGGAAAGTTCCAGAAGCGATCGGCGAAGTGTTTAATATTGGTGGGGGCAGTCGGGTAACTCTGATGGAGTTATTAGACATGATGGAACAAGTGATGGGATTACCTATTGGCAGAAATCATTTAGAGAATGCGGTGGGGGATGCCCGTCATACTAGCGCTGATATTACCAAGGCTCAGAAGATTTTAGGTTATACGCCCCAGGTTTCTCTCTTGGCAGGATTGACCGAAGAATGGCAATGGATTAAATCATTGTATGTCTAACGTAGGGGCGATTCCTGGGTAGGGGCGATTCGCGAATCGCCCCTACTAAACCGATTCATGAATTTGCGATCAATATAATCTTTCAGCCACCAGAAAAAAGCAGCACGCCAGCCGAAAGAACCCCAGGAAGCGATCGCCTTATAATCCCCTGTCCCAATTAAAGCCAGATATTTATCTTGGGGTATATAGTCTTGTAAAGGCTGTTGAGTAAGAATATTCCGCCAGTTGTTAAACAAGGGTTGTCCTTGGCGCACTGCAAATACTCCTGCTTTGGGACGCTGATAATTAATCATGGTGGCAATATCTCCCGCAGCAAAGATATGGGGATGAGAAATTGACTGGAGAGTATCCGCCACTAAAATAAAACCCTGGTCATCGGTTTTTAACTCAGATTCTTGAAGCCAACTGGGGGCAGTGGCTTGAGTTACCCAGAAGATATGACTGGCTTTAATCTCTAATCCTGATGAGCAAATTAGTCGATCTGCAAAAACTTCTCTAACGTCTTGTTGAAGATATAGTTTGATACCCCGTTGCCGAATAATTTTCGTCAGCTTATTACTTACCCAGTCATTGTGTCCCGATAATAACTGCCTACCTCGATGGATTAAATGAATTTCTGGTGTATTCCTTCCCTTTAAAATCCCTTTAAGACAAGTATGCATATTCAACGCCAATTCAACACCCCCCGCACCACCACCAACGATCGCAATCGACAAAGGTTGCTCTGGATTAGATGCTGCTAACTGCTTTAACTTATACCAAGCATCCAGAAAATCTGGAACTGGTTTGGCGGGAACAGCATATTCTTTCGCTCCAGGAACAGCAAGGCTTTGAGGAATACTGCCGATATCTAAGGACAAGTAATCAAACTTGAACTGCCCAGATGCACAAATGACTTGGTTACTTTCTAGATCAATGCCAATGGCGCGATCGCTAATAAATTCTGCTCCTGAAAACTGCGCCAAACTACGTAAGTCGATATGAGTCTCATCGTAGCTATAAAACCCCGCTACATGACCAGGAAGCATCCCTGAATAGGGCGTTTGTTCGACATCGCTAATCAAAGTCAAATCAAGCTCTGGCAATGGATTTAAACCCCATTGCTTCAAAGCGATCGCATGAGCATGACCACCACCGATTAAAACTAGCTTTTGGTTCATGAATATCTGTATGCACCTGAAGACTTGGCGATAATAATCGTAAAAAGATTACTTCTTATTACCTCAAGCATGTACTTTAATCTAAAATCCTTTAAAGATTGAGTCTACCTGTAGTAAATAATTGATATCCCCCTGTAATCACTATTTTCTATTTGATTACACCCGCCTACTTACCTGATAGTAATTTTTCAATTTAGGGAATTATATCTAAGTCGAAAATCAACATTATCTGGTTAAGTCTATGAATGAAGAACAAATACTGTGAGCAGTTACAAATCATTGTCAAGATGATAGCTTGATTTTTCAGATCATCATTCCAGACACCACCTTTGGCAAGGTCTCGTTAACGATGCGATCTCACTTTTTAATGATTTTCCCAATCCTAACAATTCAATGGGTACGTAACATCAGTTACTATAAAGAACAGTTATCATGAGATACTAAAGATATAAGACAACTTGAAAAC
>JBEANW010000088.1:0-8582 GCA_041165225.1 Cyanobacteriota bacterium
CATCCAATTACTATTAGACTTGGTTTCGTTTTCTTGTCCTAAAACTCGACTCCAAGCCTGATTAAAAAAGGTAGTATTACCCAGAGAA
Organism: Cyanobacteriota bacterium; assembly: GCA_041165225.1. GTDB lineage: Bacteria > Cyanobacteriota > Cyanobacteriia > Cyanobacteriales > Xenococcaceae > Waterburya. The sequence goes on from JBEANW010000088.1 coordinate 89, forward strand.
TCGCACATCCATACTAAAGTAGAAGTATTGTCGATAATAGTTTGGAATAAATTTTTAGTTGTTACCAACTGAGAACTGAGTTCGGCATTTTCTTGTCTTAGAGAATTCAACTCTTGTTTCTGTTTGGATTTTTGGAGAGCAAAAATAATACTGCTTTCTAGTAAAACAGCAGAGATCTCAGATAGGATTAAGTAATTATCTAAGTCAACTGATAAAGATACCAAGTCAATGTCAAGTTCAGTAGTGAATAATATAATCGGAATATCATGTACATTAGCTTCTGTGATTCTTGACAAAGAAATTAAGTTGTTAATTTCTGATTGATTAAAAATAAAGAAGATGAGATCAGGATGCTCCGACTGGATTAAATTTGAAATGTCATCAGGATCTCTAATCTTAGTTAATTGCAGTATCAAGTCAGATTTAATCTCAGCCAGATGCTGTTCGATTTGCACAGTAGCAGCTAGATAATTGTCTACCAAGAGAATATCGACAGTTGAGTTGATAGCTTGCACAAGCAGCAAAGATAATTTTATCTGATGATTTTCTCATATAATTCAGTCTTCAGATAACTTTGATTTAAGATTGTTTACGCTAAAATCAGCATATTCTGGATGGATATGAGTCATTTTTGATAATTAATCTGGCGTCAGCATTTGGGCATAAGCAATCAGTTTATACACTAACTTAGCTGCGGTGAATTCAGAGACTACGGAATCAGCGGTGGGGGCTAATTCCATGATGTCACAACCAATTACCTGATGTCGGGTGAAAACTGCCCGCATGAATTTGATTAATTCATACCAATTTAGACCTCCAGGCTCAGGAGTTCCAACTCCAGGCATCGAACTAGGATCTAAGCCATCAAGATCAATGGTGATAAAGACTTTTTCTGTGGAGATTAAAGCGATCGCCTGATCAATCCAATCAGAATTTTGATAAATATCTTTTGCCCAGATCACAGGAATTTGCTGTTGCTTAATTAGCTGCGCTTCTTCGAGGCAAATACTACGGATACCGACTGGGAGAGTGGGTAGTCCCATATCTAGCACTCGACGCATGACGCAAGCATGATTATAAATTGAGCCTTCGTAACTATGACGCATATCTCCATGAGCATCAATTTGAATTACGGTAAAGGGCTGACTTAATTGCTGTTGATAGGCGGTAACTATGGCGGAGGTAATACTATGTTCTCCCCCTAAAGCAATCACAAATTTGCCGTCAGTAATCAACTCCGATACCCTCTGGCTAACGATTTTGATCATCATCTCAGGCTCTAGAGCAGGATTTAATTTCGTATTGGCGATCGCTTCGGTGGTAAAAATTCCTGTATGCTGGCAAACTTCTTGCTCTAGCTCAAGGTCGTAGGCTTCTAACTGTTCTGAGGCGGTAATAATGGCTTCTGGCCCGTTCTGGCAGCCCTTGCGGTAGGTAGTGGTTTTTTCATAGGGAATCGGCAAGATCACAACCTTAGCTTGGTCGTAGGTGCTTTGGGCTTCGGAACCAATAAACTGTTGGGGAATCATTATAGTTCGGAGTTAGTTAAATGGGGTCGGAGTTTTGGCGTTCACCGAACCATTGATAGCGATGATCGCGAATTTGTTCATAAGTGCGATCGCCAAGCCACTTCATGCCTGGGATAGCTCGATAGGCAGCAACAAAAGCTGCTCCCCAAGGTAATAGACGGGCAATTTCTTCGGCGGCATCGCTTCCCTGCCATCTTCTGGAGGGATGATCGATCTCGATTAAGATCATTCCTGCTTCGCAATCTTTTGGCGCAATACCATAATCAGCTAAAGCTGCTTGATCCTGCATGGGAACATAGCTGAAAGTTTGTTCGTGGTCAAATTCTTTGAGTAGCTGGGCAAAATTTGAGCAGAGATTACATTTGCTGTCGTAAACGACTTGATATTTCATGGTGCCAATTAAACGCCCTGGCTAGGAGCGATCGCCAGTTAAGCTCTCGACGGGATTTGAACCCGTGATCTCCTCCTTACCAAGGAGGTGCTTTACCCCTAAGCCACGAGAGCGCATCCGATTAATAATCATATAACATTAAACGCAATTAAGGTACTTTTTTTTGGTTTTCTGCTGCTAGATCAAAAAATGAGATAATATCGCTACAATTGTCTTGACTAAACCTAGAAAACAAAAAATATTTTAGTGAGTTTACCAGCAGCAGACACTCCTCTTTATAATCATACCTTACCAACTATTGAAGACTGGTTACGCAGCAAAGGTTGTAATCAAGATCGAGTCAATCTTCACTGTTGGCACTTGGCAGCGTTAGCTTGGAAAGCAGAAATTTCCTTGGAGTCGGAAGAATTAACCGTGCGTTATTTTGACGCTGAACTAGAAAGCCAAAACCTCAGCCGATCCTTTAAATACTCCCTAAGTCGTCAAGATGTAGAAGATGCAGTTTTTTCAGGGCCATAGGTTCGGAGTTTTCAGGACTTCCTATTCTTAAATATCCATTGCTTGAGGCAAAATTAGCATGGCATCGCCAAAAGAATAAAAACGATAGTTCAGAGCGATCGCTTCTTGGTAATGGCGCAACAACTGTTCTCGACCAATCATGGCACTGACCAACATTAACAAGCTCGATCCTGGTAAATGAAAGTTGGTAATTAAACCATCCACTATCTGCCATTGATAGCCTGGATAGATAAATAAGTTAGTCTTACCCCGAAAAGGCTCGATCAGGTCTGATTTGGCTTCTTTAGCTGCCCCTTCTAAAGCTCTAGTAGCAGTCGTTCCCACAGCAATCACTCTTCCCCCTCTAGCTTTCGTTGCTTTGATTTTGTCTACGGTTTCGGCGCTGACTTCAATCCACTCTTGGTGCATGGCATGATCTTTGATTTGCTCTGTTTCTACAGGACGGAAAGTACCAATGCCTACATGGAGGGTAATTTGAGTCTGTTCAATCCCCTGACGCTGTAGTTGGGCTAATAATTCGGGAGTAAAGTGTAAACCTGCGGTGGGGGCAGCGATCGCCCCTGGTTGGTCGGCGTATACTGTCTGATATCGCTCGTCAGGAGCATCACTATCGGTAATATAGGGGGGTAAAGGTAGCTGTCCGTAATCATCTAATAGTGACCACAACGACTGACTAGCGGGTAATTGAAACTGCAAAATTCTGCCCCCTGTGGCTTCGTCTTGACCGATCACCGTCGCTTGGAGGGGATGATTCGGAGAGTGGGGATGACCAATCGCATCAAAGTTAATGGTCGCCCCCAGAGTAAAACGCCTTCCTGGTTTGACTAGAGCCAGCCAAGAGTTAGAGCCACGCTCTTCAATGAGCAAAATCTCTAGCTTAGAACCTGTGGTTTTATGACCATAAAGACGAGCAGGAATAACACGAGTATTATTCAGGACTAACAAGTCCCCTGGTTTTAACCAATGGGCTAAGTCCCTAAAAGTGGCATGGGTAGTCCCCTGCCGTGAATCTACTATCAGTAGACGAGAGCTGTCTCTCGGATCAGCAGGAGACTGTGCTATAAGGGCTTGAGGCAGTTTATAAGTGTAGCTAGAAAGCAAAAAATCCTGATTCATCCTCAGTTATTAGTCCAATTTGAACGATCATCTTTGGGTAAGATCCCCTATAGCAAATTTAAAAGATCGGGTGCTTTTCCCCAAGCGCGATCGACACATTTGTTGTCAGACTATACATAAGCTTCTGTAAAAACATAATTTATGGACTATCTGTATTTCTTAGCAAATGCCAGCGTGACTTTAAGAACCATTGAGTATCTCCGCAATATGGAGCATACGGCAAACGCTTCTTTAACCGTCATTCATCAAATCGATGGCTGGATCGTCAAAATTCATTTCCCGCAAGCCCTAGAACCACGATTACATGGTAACCTTTGCGCCTTCATGTCGGAGTTGGGCATCGCATATGAACCAGAAATGCGCCTGAAAATGGTTTTCTGGAGTTTGGAAACGGGTCAATCTCCTGTGGAAGTTATGCGCCGTTATCAAGTGGCAGTGGTTTCCTATGGTACACCAGACACTAAAGATATTGAAGCCTTCCGCCAGCAATTTACGATTGGGCTGGGTTACTGTCCAGAAACGTTAGCTTAGTGCGTTAAAAACTCGCAATAATGCTCAAGACTCTAGAGATGTCGTCAAGCTGCCCCACAACACGTTTGACAGGCTTAGGGGCAACGCGAATTAAAGTAGGGGTGATTGAAATTTGATGCAATATTGCCTGTTCAGGATGTTTGGCAACATCAATCACCTTCAAAGTGTAGGGATTAGTTAATCTTTCTTCTAATAACTGATGAATATTGCTCAAGGTTTGTTCGGCAGTATCATTGTTACTAGAAATAAACAGCCGTAGGTTATATCCTTCTCTCACGTTAGGGGTGGTTTGCTCGATCGACTGGTCAGAGAGACTCCGCCGTGGAACGACGGAGCTTCCTCTGACTTCGTGAAGTGTTGAAGAGTCTTCAGGAGTTAATTTAGCTGATTGTTTGGGGTCAAAACGAACAACTATGTCTTGTCGCTGCCAAAGTTGAGGAAAATCGGGTTTATAAGTCTCAATTACCCCCCGATGACAATATTCTTCTTGCCAAGGAGCAATCTGCCATTGGGTATTGGCATCTAGTTCAAATAATGCTTGAAGCAAAGGAATGTACTGCTGCACTGCGGGATAGATTTCGGCAATAGTTGTTAGCTGATGAGTAGAGGGATCAAAGGATCGCTCTACTGTTGCCGTATATCCAGGCACTAAAAAATGAGGGGGTGTCGCTAACTTGAGGATCTCCTGTAAACCATGACATAAATGACTATGCCACTGAGTTTGTTTACTCGGATCGATACCGTAAATCAAGTCCCCCCCTGGGGTAAACAAGGCTATACCTTTAAATACTTCGGGTAGAACATTGATCATTTTGATCATTTACGTCTAGGGTGAATTAGTTTTTAGTTACTGCTAAACCAAGCTGTTTAATTCACACAAGACGTTAGTTTTTAGCTCTGCTCGCTATTAACTTTTTAGATTCTGCCCCTGAGCATCATTGCCATTTCATTGGCTGTCGGAGACATTTCCATTGCCACATCTTCGGTAATTCTCCCTTCTTCATAAAGATTAAAGAGGGCTTGGTTGGTAGTAATCATACCGTCATATTCTCCATCCAGCATGAGATTATGAATCTCGTCATACTTACCCTGCTTGATATAATCTTTCACCGTGTCGGTATTGACCATAATATCGTGATAGGCTGCCCTTTTGCCATCAGTGGTACGACATAATCCTTGGGAGATTACTGCCACTAAGGATTCAGAAATTGCTACCCGCATGGCATCCTGTTCTTCGGCATTATAGAGAGTCAAGATCCGTTCGATAGTTTTAACGGCACTGTTGGTATGTAACGTCCCCATGACCAAGTGACCTGTTTGGGCAGCTTTGAGGGCTGTATTGACGGTTTCGCGATCGCGCATCTCCCCAATCAAGATAATATCAGGGTCTTCTCGCAATGCTGCTTTGAGGGCGTTATCGAATTGGTGGGTATTAATGCCCACTTCTCGCTGCTTGATTAACGAGCGTTTACTGCGATGAACAAATTCAATCGGGTCTTCAATGGTAATAATATGCTTGGCATGTTCACTGTTGATGTAGTCTACCATCGCCGCCATCGTGGTGGATTTACCTGAACCCGTCGGGCCCGTCACGAGAATTAAACCCTTATGCTCATCAGAGATATCTTTGAACACAGGCGGTAGGCACAATTCTTCCATGGTCAAAATCTTGAGGGGAATTAACCGCATGACGATCGCCGGCCCCCGCAAAGTGTCAAAGACGTTAATCCTGACCCGCGCAAAATCATATTGAGTTGCCCCATCAAATTCTAGTTCTCCCTTGAACTGTTCTACTTCGCGATCGCTTAAAATCTCGTGTAGCCAACTCATGAAAGTATTGGTATCGGTCTTGGGATACTCCGTTAACGCCATCTCTCCGCGATCGCGCATTCTGGGGACTTCCCCCACTCCCACATGCACGTCGGAATATCCTTTGTCGTAAGCTTGTTTGATAATGTACGCCAGGGTTGGTTGACCTGAAGCTCTCTGGGGCTTATTGCTGGGGGCTGATGGTTGACGATTAGCGGCAGTATTTTCAGCTTGGGTTTTAGTTTCAGGCAATGAATTACTAGTACTGCCAATAGTTAATGGAGGTGGTGGTGGCAGTGGTCGAGATTGGTTATTTTGATTCATTTTATTATGAGCTAAAGAACTATCATTTTGATCTGATTCATCTGATTAGTATGCCCAAGCCCCTCAAGTTTCTAACAATCTAGACCTTTGGTTAGTCAATTTACAACAGTTTTCAATTGGATAAACTGTGTTGTTGATTAACTAGTTTTAAGCTATAAGCCATAAGCTATAAGCTATAAGCTTTTTAGATTAAAGTTGTGTGTTCTATTCAACGGAAAAGCGGAGTAATTGCACAATTGCGATCGCTCTTAAGTTTTAGTTTAAGTATTCTTTGAATACTATTTGTTATTTCCGAACTAATCAACACTTTTTCGGCTTTTAAATCAATTCAAGACTCTAATTGGACTCTAAAATATTCAACAGATTTACAGTAAGCACTTATACTCACTTCGTTCTCAAGAAAATTCCCTGAATACAAATCAGACAACAGTAATGTAGATTATGGTAATTATCATTAATTTTGCTAAAAGAGCCTAAATTTCTGGTTAAATAGCGGGGATCGACAAAAAAGTAGAGAATCAAGATTAAAGAATAATGATTGATGCTCAGGTTGATTTATTGTCAAATGTAAAAATATATTTTGTAAATGTGTTTTATAGATTAGATTTTTTTATACTTAGGTTAATCGAGTAAAGAAAAAAGTCAGGTTTTGGCTTTGGATTTTAGCATTTTAGCTTTGTTGTTGTTTATGTTTGATGAATTTTAAAACTATGGAAACTACCCGAAAGAATAGTTATGTTGGTTTAATCAGAAGTTTTTTGATTTGGAGTTTTACGTTGACAGTCTGTTTACTAGTGGTGGGCTTTCCCGTAGGAGCTTTGCTAGTTGTAGTTGGTCTTTTAGCGACCATTATTTTGCAGACATTTCTACCTGCTAGCGCTGTTTTATTAGTGACAGGAAGCATTTTTAGTCTAAATGCGGCGATCGTGATCATTGGCGCTGCGGCCTTGTCCCTCAAAGGAGTTAATCCCGAAGAAGTAAGCTGGTTAAACTGGCTGCATAAACAGAAAGATTTAATTAATACCCCTGTCTATGCCTCCTGTCCCTTAACCTGTCAAGTTGAAGTTAATCCCTAATTTCCATAATTATCGGCTACGTTGCTGTTCCTTTTGTTTAATGGCAAAAGCGCAAAAATACTGCAAGACTTAATCCCCAACGATAAAATAAGACCAATGATTGGCGATCGCCAATACCAACCTCCGAAGCCCAGAGTATACTGGGTTTTTTACTGCGGTTTTTTGCTGTGGTTTTTATTCTGTTGTTGTGTTGAGGGATTATGAATAAACCAATTTCTGTCGGCGTAATTTTAGGGACTCGCCCCGAAGCAATTAAGCTCGTTCCTGTGATTCAACAGCTTAATCAACTGACTCAGATTAAAACCCATCTGATTCTGACAGGACAACATCGAGAAATGGTAGATCGAGTCATGGAGCTATTCAACCTAGAAGCAGATTTCGATCTAGGCATCATGAAACCCCAGCAAACCCTGACTAGTATTACCTGTGACAGTTTACAGGGATTGAGGGAAATTTTCACCCAGATTAAACCCCAGTTGATTTTTGTCCAGGGGGATACCACTACTGCCTTTGCTGCTGCACTGGCGGCTTTTTATCAGCAAATTGCGATCGCTCATGTGGAAGCAGGTTTACGTACCGATAATTTATATGATCCTTACCCAGAAGAAGCTAACCGTCGTCTGATCTCACAAATCGCCCAACTACATTTTGCCCCCACGGAACTAGCGGTTAAAAATCTCCAAAAGTCGGGAGTGACAGGAGAAATCCACCATACGGGAAACACGGTGATTGATACTCTCTTGACGGTAGCGGGAAATAAACCAACCTGTGAAGTACCCAACTTAGATTGGTCAAAATATCGGGTGTTGCTAGCTACGGTTCATCGTCGAGAAAACTGGGGAAAACCTTTGGCAGATATTTTGCAGGGATTTAATGCCATCTTGGAGCGTTTTCCCGATACGGCGCTACTACTGCCTCTCCATCGTAATCCTACCGTCCGAGAACCAATTCAGGCAGCATTAGGGACACATCCTAGAGTATTTTTAACCGAACCATTAGACTATAGCGAGTTAGTGGGGGCGATCGATCGCTGTCATCTATTGTTGACGGATTCAGGGGGATTGCAAGAAGAAGCTCCCAGTTTGGGGAAACCCGTGCTGGTGCTGCGAGAAACCACCGAAAGACCAGAAGCTGTTGATGCAGGTACAGCTAAATTAATTGGTACTGATCCCCAAACCATCCTTGATGCCACCGCCGAA
>JBEANW010000089.1:0-5823 GCA_041165225.1 Cyanobacteriota bacterium
GGAGTCTGGCACGACCATTATCAATCAGTTAAAGAGTCTGGGGGTATCGGCAGACTGGACGAGGGAACGGTTTACCCTGGATGAGGGACTGTCTCAGGCGGTGAAGACAGCTTTTGTGAAACTCTACGAGGAAGGCTTGATTTATCGCGGTAATTATTTAGTTAACTGGTGTCCTGAGTCTCTTTCAGCCGTATCGGATTTAGAAGCTGAGAAGCAAGAGGTAGATGGGCATCTGTGGCACTTCCGCTATCCTCTGACGGATGGTAGTGGTTATCTGGAGGTGGCAACTACTCGCCCTGAGACAATGTTAGGGGATACTGGAGTAGCGGTTAATCCCAATGATGAACGATACAAGGATTTTATTGGCAAGACTCTGACTCTGCCCATAGTTGGGCGGGAGATTCCTATTGTTGGGGATGAATTTGTGGAGATGGAATTTGGGACAGGCTGCGTCAAGGTCACACCAGCCCATGATCTTAATGACTTTGAGATGGGTAAGCGCCATAATCTACCCATGATTAACATCATGAATAAGGATGGTAGTCTCAACGAGAATGCAGGGGAATTCCAGGGACAGGATCGCTTTGTGGCACGGAAAAATGTTGTTAAAAAGCTAAAAGAGTTAGGTAATCTCGTCAAGATTGAAGACTATCGCCATAGTATTCCTTTTAGCGATCGCGGTAAAGTACCTGTAGAGCCTTTATTATCAACTCAGTGGTTTGTCAAAATTGATCCCTTGGCGCAGAAGGCTTTGGGTTGCCTAGATAATGATAATTCCCCTAACTATGTCCCCGAAAGGTGGAAGAAGGTATATCGAGACTGGTTAGTTAAGCTCAAAGACTGGTGTATTTCCCGTCAGCTATGGTGGGGGCATCAAATTCCTGCTTGGTATGTGGTTTCAGAGACAGGCGGCGAGATTACCGATAATACTCCTTTTATCGTGGCTTTTGATGAGGTGCAAGCATTTACTCAGGCGAAAGAGCAATACGGAGAAAGTATTCAGCTTGAGCAAGATCCTGATGTTTTGGATACCTGGTTTTCCTCTGGACTGTGGCCTTTTTCTACTATGGGTTGGCCTGAAAATACTCCTGACTTAGAGAAATATTATCCGACTTCTACTCTAGTTACAGGGTTTGACATTATCTTTTTCTGGGTAGCTCGCATGACCATGATGGGGGGACACTTTACCGACCAAATGCCCTTTGATGATGTTTATATTCACGGCTTGGTATTGGATGAAAATGGACAAAAAATGTCTAAGTCCAAAGGCAACGGGATCGATCCCCTCTTGATGATCGATAAATATGGTGCGGATGCCTTACGTTACACCCTAATTACCAAGGTTGTGGGTGCGGGACAGAATATCAGCTTTGATTATGACCGTACCAAACAAGAATCATCTTCGGTAGAGACTTCCCGCAACTTTGCTAACAAACTGTGGAATGCCTCGCGGTTTGTGATGATGAACCTTAAGAGAGATGGGGAGATGGGGGGATTGGGAGATAGGGAGATAGAGGGATTGGAGTTAGTAGATAAGTGGTTGTTGTCTCGTTTCTATCAAACCGTTAAACAAACTAAAGCTAATATTGAATCCTACAGTTTGGGTGAAGCAGCCAAAGGTTTATATGAGTTTATCTGGAATGATTTTTGTGATTGGTATATTGAACTAGTTAAAACTCGTTTATGGCAAGATGAGACTTCTACTTCTCGCCTGGTGGCACAGCAAACATTAGGTTATGTCTTGGAAGGGATACTTAAGTTACTTCATCCCTTTATGCCTCATATCACGGAGGAAATTTGGCAAACTTTGACTCACGCAGAAGGTAAGCTAAATATTGCTTCTCAGAATTATCCTGAAGTTACTGAAGATTTAATTGATTCTGAGTTAGAACAGAACTTCAATTTACTCTTTGATATCATTAGTACAATTCGTAACTTACGCGCCGAGTCGGTAATTAAGCCAGGGGAAAAAATCAAAGTAATTCTGCAAACCCAAAGCGATCGCGAAACTGCTATTCTAAAATCAACTCAAAGCTATATCCAAGATATTGCTAAAGTAGGGGAATTAATCATTACTTCTAGCCTCACAGAAGATCCAGGACAGGTGATTGCGGGGGTTACAGGGACAGTGCAGATCTTGATTCCTCTGACTGGTTTAGTGGATGTGGCGGCACTAGAGGCTAAGTTGCAGAAAAAACTAGATAAAGTGCTGCAAGATATCAAATCTCTGACGGGACGTTTGAGCAATCCAGGTTTTGTCAATAAAGCCCCCGCCGAGGTAATTGAGGGAGCAAACCATGACTTGGCAGAAGCGAAAAAACAAGCTGAAATATTACAAGAGCGTTTAGATCGTCTCCAGTAAAAGTACTATTGATGTATCCTAACTACACTAGCCGAATGTATGGTTAGATCAATTTTTTATGTCTATCATGATGCTGATAGATATTATTCTGTCTGGAAAAGCTACTTGGTGTGAGTCTAACAATTAAGTGTTCGGTGATTATAAGTAATGTTATACCTAGCTCAAGTTGAGATTAACCCAGATTCAGCCGAAATACAGCTTCAAGTACTTGCTCGTCAAGAATCAGAATATGTTTGGTCAGTAGATAATTCTCAAACTTTGTTTTTAACCAAAGAAAGCTCTCTCTCTGGAGGAGTATTGGTATTGGTAGAAATTGCTGAAGATCAGCAGATAATTAGTATTCAAGATGCTAAAGACTGGATTCTCAGCATTTTACAGCAGCATTTAACCAAAAATGCCATTAATCCCCAGTTTATTAAAACCGAACAAAGTAAAGTAGAAAAGTGGCGACAGGAAATCACCGCCCAAAATCTCGAATTAAACCGCCGTGCCTTGGAAATTGAAACTCGTCGAGAACAATTACAAGAATTAGAACAAGAATTAAAACGCGATCGCGAAGAGTTGGCTAAATTAAAAGAGAAATTAAGTTAACTATCTGAAAAAGAGGCGTTCCCTGTTACGTAAGGGCGGGATACTCCCTGACAACGAGTTTATTGGCGGATTAGCTATTTAGGGTTATCATAAATCAACCTAATATTAGTAAGATCAATTTATTTGAGATAGTGGTCATTAGATAATATAAAAGTTACTCTCATATTATCTGATTGAATATTTTAGTATTACTGTATTCAAAACTTATTTTTTGACTGATGAACTGAAAAAAATGTCTAAAATTGTAGAGGCAATGACTGTCGTACCTTTTCATAGCCATCCCTCTCAAGAAAACAATGGTGCTGGCGAGTCTGATCTCCAGAATTCCAAACCCATTGTGGCGCTAAAAGAATTAGTGGCTAATCTCCAAAGGGAACAAAATAAAATTCAAGATCTCTTAAGCTCTTTGGGATTTGCGCTGCGTAGTTTTAGCAACCTCAATCAGTTTCTCGAATTAACCCCCCTCATGGCAGCTAGAGTTACGGATTCTATTGGTGGGGCATTAATTTTATATAAGGGCAGTAAAGTACATTTAGAACAAATTCACTGCCAAGACAGCAAAGTTGGGCTAGAAGTTAGCAATGTATTTGAGCGGGTAAATTATCAGATTAATCAATCCCAGATTAATCATCAGCAAACAATGAATGCTGCTTCTCAGCTATCAGAAATTCTCGATGAAAAAATGCGCCAAGAATTAGAATCAAAAGTTCGGTTTTTTGGTACACCAATTTTAGTTAAAAATATCGAACAAGGTCGCCTTTATGTATTTAGTACCGAGGATGACTATACTTGGACTCCCACCCGCAGGAAATTAACTCAGCTAGTAGCAGATCAGACGGCGGTAGCGATCGCCAATCATGAGCTAACGGTAGAGTTGAGGTCAAAAGAACGACAAGATCGTGAGCTAGAAATTGCCTCGGAAATTCAATTACGGCTACTCCCCAGCAAGTGTCCCCAGATTAAAGGATTAACTATTGCTGCCAAGTGTGAAACCGCCAGCCGAGTGGGAGGAGACTACTACGATTTTATTCCCACCAACTATGATCGCCTGAAAAACAATCAACCTGAAATTGACTCTGACGTACCTTGGAGTATCGTGATTGGTGATGTCATGGGCAAAGGTGTTCCCGCAGGGTTGATTATGACTATGACCAGAGGTATGTTGCGGGCAGAAGTGTTGAATCGTCATTCTCCTGCTCAGATTATGCATCATCTCAATCGGGTCATGTACGCTGATTTAGAAAATTCCCATCGCTTCGTGAGTATGTTCTATTCCGAATATGACCCCCTGAGCCAGACTCTTTCCTTTACCAATGCTGCCCATAATCCTCCTTTACTCTGGCGCAAAGAGACTGATACTTTAGAAAGACTTGATAGCTGGGGGATGTTAATTGGTTTAGATATGGAATCAGAGTATGAAGATGCTACGGTACAATTAGCCCCTGGGGACACCATTATCTACTACACCGATGGTTTTACCGATGCGGCGAACGAAGATGGCGATCGCTTTGATGAGGAGAATCTTTGTCTCTGTTTTAAGTGGGCTTGTCAGCATCTCGATACCCCAGGAGAAATTCTCGATCATGTATTTGGTCAAGTGAAGCAGTTTAGTGGCAACAATAAAAGTCATGGTGACGATATGACTTCCATTGTGATGAAAATTCAACCAATTAACTAATCGATTGATTTATTAATTTGCTGGCGGTTTGAGTAATCTGAGATTAGATTAGGTGCAAATCTTAATCTATGAGAAATTTTTAAGTTGATGGACATCTTACTCAATGATCAGTTAGTTCAGGTGATATTTGAACTACATCATAATTACCTCTTGCCCGTTTCCAGCCTCTTGGCTCAACATATCGAAGATCCCGATGTCTTGGGACAAATATCAGATGCTTGGTTTAATTTTATCGATTCAGGTCAAGTCTGGGCATTACTAGCAGGCATTTTCTTTGGTTACACCTTCAAAGGCTTTACAGGTTAAAAGAAACCGTTGCTGCGTTTTTCAGTTGAGTAGAACACACAAGTTTGATCTAAAAAGCTTATGGCTTATAGCTAGAAACTAGTTAATCAACAACGTAGTTTATCCAATTGAAAACTGCTGTAAGCAAGACATGAGGATAGTCCCCATGTCTCCAGAGATCTGATCAAAAATTAATTTCGATCCCAGGCTGTGTAAATAAGTCCAATCCTGTAAACTCCAGGGCTGATTCTGTTTCGACTCCACCATTAATATAGAATTGCGATCGCTCAAACACTTCATTGCCGACTGAGCGTCCTAAACTACGACCATTCAAATCTCCCTCGGCAAAATGAATACCGCCATAGCGACGGGACATGCCTCCTGCTTCCGCAGCTTCTGTAAAAGTATCCCAAGACAGGGTAATCCCCTCTTGAGGGGTGATTCCAGGTTCAAAGCGAGACTTTCCTGCCTCAAAACTAACCTCGGCACCAAATTGATCACTACCAGTAAATAACTCTAAAACTTCGGCTCCTGCGGCACTGAAGGCACTATGCTCTGAAGTATATTCGGCAAAAGGTGGGGCAGGATTCCCTCCAGGAAGTTGATAGGGCAGAAAGTCTGTCGCCAAAATAGTCTGCGTCCCCACACCAGGTTGCCAAGCTTCAATGCCATAGCCCCCTAATTCTGGATTAAACTCGCCAATTAAGCCGAGTTCTCCTAGTTCACGAATGACCTGAACAGGACGAGGGTAATCGTAGTAAGTTTTGGCTTCCCAGGTAGCAATACCTGCATCAAAAGTTGCGTTGCCGAGGGCGAAAAACAGCTTAACATCATCATCCAGGGTGTGTTCATCTCTGGCGGAAACAAACTCTCCAAAAGTCATCCAGGTTCCAGGGAGAAAAGCGGT
>JBEANW010000090.1:0-11032 GCA_041165225.1 Cyanobacteriota bacterium
ATACTAAATTTACCACTAGATAATTCGTTTAGGCGATCGCCAATCCCCAAAGCCATTAAGAACAGTCCTTGTTGAGTAAAGCCAATCTTGTGCAGGTTAGATAATTCACCATAAAGCTCTAGGGCAGTGAAATCGACATGGGCGGTAATATCCTGATAGCCCAAATTAGCATAGGGATTATTATGACGACGGTGTTGGTAGTAACACTGAAGAGTTCCTTGGCTGCGGGAAGGGCGATAATATTTCTCGGCGCTATAGCCATAATCGATGGTGAGCATGTATCCCCGTTTCAGCTTTGTCGCTACAGTTTCGACCCAATCTAACCCTTGGAGATTAACTTCGGTGCGATAGCCTTGAGGATATTGCTGCTGTAATAAATCTATCCCTACCAAATTAAAGTAGTCAGTTAATTTTTCCGTGGAGAGGCGATCGACAATTTCGGCTAATTCACCCCCTTGAACCCCTAAATACACTTCTTTGAGTTCCTGTCCATCTTTCTGTACCAAATGAACAGGAAAGGCATCCACTAGCTCATTGGAAAAAAAACAGCCTTCAATACTCTCAGATGCTAGATCAGACCAATTCTTCCAGGTGAGGTCAAAATCACTATTAGATCTAATCTTAGATCTAATAGATTTAAGTCGTTCTTGCTGTTGTTGTCTTAAGTTAGGCGATCGCTCAATAATAATGTACTTAAGCGCCTTCAAAAAAGGCTGATAATCATCTCTTTGCCAAGAATCTAGGATATCTTGGGCTAGTTCACCATTCCCTGCCCCCATTTCCACCACGCAAAAAGGAGCTGGACAGCCTAAGTTATGCCACATTTCCTTGAGCTGGATACCCAACAATTGACCAAAATCCTGACCGAGAGAAGAAGAGGTGAAAAAATCTCCCAGTGATCCAATGCTAACCCTCTCTGTATAGTAGCCATAGGGTTGGTGATATAAAGCCAAAGCCATATATTGAGCAAAAGTAATTTGCTGCGCCGATGAGCCTTGAATCTTGGCTAGCAGAATTTCCTGTAGCTTCAAAGAATTGGAAAATTCTGGCAAACTCATAATCAAATCGTCCCCGACTTTAGGCTATCCCCTTATATTATCCATCTAAGAGGACTGTTCTCAAGGTGTCACATCAATACTCGGATATAACCTCAGTTATTGTAAGCTGTGGGGGAATTTAATTACTTCAGACAAAGATTATGCTCTAATTCCTACTGGAATTCTAAATTATGAGATATGGTGTAAATCGATTTTAACAATCCAAAGTGAATGAGTGGTTTAAAAAACAAAATTAAAGCAGCTACCTTGGTCGATATACTCCATACTCGGGCGATGGAGCAGCCGCATCAAACAATCTACAATTTCCTGCTAGATGGCGAAGCCGAATCCGTTAGCCTGACTTATGGACAGCTAGAGCAAAAAGCCAAGGCGATCGCTGCCCAACTACAGTCTGTCTGCTCTCCCCAAGATCGGGTTTTATTATTATTTCCCGCAGGACTAGATTACATCACTGCTTTTTTTGGCTGTCTCTATGCTGGGGTAATTGCCATTCCCGCTTATCCTCCCCGTCCCAATCGCTCTTTAAACCGCATTCACAATATTTTAAATAATGCTCAGACTGATATTGCTTTAACCGATAGCGAGACTCTACAAGCCTTAGAACGTCAGTTAGAAAACACTACAGAATTACAGCATCTACGGTGGATTACCACAGATTCGATTGATGAGCAGATCGCCTCAGATTGGTATAAACCAAATGTTTCGGCGGAAGATATTGCCTTTCTCCAATACACTTCTGGTTCAACAGCAGAACCCAAAGGAGTCAGGATTGCTTACCAGAACTTACTCCACAACTTAGAAGCAATTCACAACTGTTTTCGTCATTCTCCCCAAAGTAAGGGAGTCATTTGGCTACCTCCCTATCATGATATGGGTCTAATTGGGGGAGTACTCCAGCCTTTGTTTGGGGATTTCCCTGTTACTCTCATGTCTCCCTTGATGTTTTTACAAAATCCCCTGCGCTGGCTCAAAGCGATTTCTCGGGATGGGGCAACCACTAGTGGAGGGCCTAATTTTGCTTACGATCTTTGCGTGCGTAAGTTTAAGCCAGAGCAGCTGCGCGGGTTAGACTTGAGTACTTGGCAAGTAGCTTTTAATGGTGCGGAACCAATTAATCATGAGACTTTAACTCAGTTTGCCGAAACTTTCGCTCCTTACGGCTTTAATTACGATGCTTTTTATCCTTGTTATGGCATGGCAGAAGCGACTCTGATCATTTCTGGAGGGTCTAAAAATACCGCTATTGTCAGTAAAACCGTTCAGGGCAAAGCTCTAGAACAGAATAAAATTGCGATCGCCGATGCCCAAGAAACTCATCCCCATACCCTAGTGAGTTGCGGTCAAAGCTTACCAGATCAGAAATTGGCGATCGCCAATCCCGAAACCTTAGTTAGCTGTCTCCCTGGAGAAGTCGGGGAAATTTGGGTGTCTGGTGCGAGCATTGCACAGGGATATTGGCGACAACCAGAAATTACCACAGCTACTTTTGCTGCTTACCTCAAGGATACTGGAGAAGGACCTTATCTGCGGACAGGGGATTTAGGCTTTATCGACCAGGGAGAGCTATTTTTCACAGGCCGCCTGAAAGACATGATCGTGATTAAAGGTCGCAATCATTATCCCCAAGATATTGAAAAGACAGTGGAAGAAACTAGTACTTGGATTCGACCAAGCTGTGTCGCCAGTTTCTCTGTAGACCTCGAAGGGGAAGAAAAGCTGATTGTTTTAGCGGAAGTGGAGCGAAAATACTGGAGTAGTAATCGTACTAAAGCTAAAGCCAACGGTAAAACACCCTCGGAAGTAATTATGACCGTCAAGGAGCTAACCCAAGCAATTCGACGGGAAATAGCTAAAAATCATGACCTCCAGGTACATACCACCCTCCTACTAAAGCCAGGCAGTTTACCTAAAACCTCTAGTGGTAAAATTCAGCGTCATGCCTGTCGTACAGATTTTCTCGACCATGCGATAGAAGGTTTGCCACTGTAAATCACCATTATTATTATCTTGGCGATCGCCAAGATAATAATAAATCCACAGGAGCGCCAACCAATTTAGATTCGCTGAATAGTGTAGTTAGTTATTTTACTAATCGCGATCACTTTTGACTTAAATATCTGCACCAGGTTTTGCTTCTGCACCCGCGTCTACAACAGCGTTTCTTAGTAAAGTAATTTGCTGCTCGAATTCCATACTTTCAATTTGAGATATTAGCTCGGTTACACCACCGCTAGGCTGGTAATTATCAGGTATCGGAATAATTGTTCCTGCTTCCATTCCTTGCGCCAAACGATACCAGAAATATAATTTGCTGTTTTCACTAAAAGCGCCATACTCGCGGGAAATAAGGCTATCTTGCGATTCGATAATTTTACGCTGTGAGTCTAACTGTTCCTCATGAGACAGCTCTTTTACTTGATTAAATAATCCTTCCACAATTTCATCTGCTGCTGCGCCTGGTGCTGCTGGTGTAACTGATGTTCCCATTTTTGTATACACATACCAAAGAAAAGCTAATTTATCATCTGTCGATAGATTAACGTAAGAACCGAGTGCGCGGGAGATATTTTGCTCTGAAGTTCCTGTAGCCATGTTATTTTTTCAGCTCCAATTTAATATTTTTCAGCTTTTTAGTTAAAGCTCATTAGTTACTAACTTATTGGTGTTTGAAATGACAGGAAACTACAATAAGACGGATAAGCATCTGAATTAATCTTCAACCAGAGATAGATATTGTGAGTGATCAGCGTCATTGCTTTGCCTGCTCTGACTGCAAACTCAGTAACTCTTCAGGCGACGCTAGTAACTTTATTTGGACTGTAGCAATTTGATCGTCTTGGTTAAAAGTGAAGTACCAAGCGATATTGACGCTAAATAAAGCAGTTTTAACTTTGCCTAATATTTTGTATGTCTCACAATTTGATTCAGTTTCACAGATCCCCTGCTGCGGTAACAGCTTCATTCCCTTGGCTTCTTTACTTAAATAAGCTGCTATTTTTTCTCTGCCGACAATGGGTTTTTCAAAAGGTGCTAACAAAGTTCCATGCTCAGAAAATAAAGATGCTGTATTAACAAATTCTGCCTGATTAATTGTGGCAAAATAATCGATAATAGCTACCTTAGTAATTCCTTCAATAACTAAAGCAGTTTGAGTATAGGTCATAGGGCTAATATTTACTAATAACTTCAAATAAAATCTAGGTTAATTAAGGTGGTGAGCGCTTCTATCTAAAGATTGATTTTAATTGTAATTTTTAGCTAAAACTATCAAGAAACTCAATTTAATTACAGGGCAGAAATCACTATCTACAATGGGTAAAAACTAGATAAAACAGGCTTTTTACTTTGTCTATAATAATAACAACGCAGGAAAATAAACGAGTATATATCTGCAAATTAAATATTTTATGAAAATACAATCATCGGTACTAGTTCCTCTTGGTTTTGGTAAGTATGTACGCAGCGATCGCGTTACTGCTTTAGTGCCAATTGAAGAAGAAAGAGGTTCAGGAAGACGTACCTTTGTGCATCTAGAAGGCGAAGAGTTACCTTTAGTAGCATCTCGTTCCGAGTCAACTATTGTGAGGGATCTTGTTCAAGAACCCAAAGAGATTACGCAATCTCGACAACAACAAGAAATTTTGCGGGATTTACTCAGCGATTTGAGTCAAATTAACGGTACTGTCCGCCGAATCAATCGTGATGAGGGTGGTTTGGATTTAGATCGCCTGGAACAGCGTATTCGTCAAGTCATCGAAGAAGAATAGCAAATTGGCTACTGATACTACGAAATTAGATTAAACAGCAAACAGTTTTCTAGCTTAAAGCTTTTGACTAAAAGCTTTAAGCTCTATGCCTTTTAATTGTTGCAACTCTTCAAACTCACTGAAAATCCTATTCTCGCAATACATACCCCACCCCTCTGATAGTTTGAATGAGACGAGACTCGGCCTGATTCTCTAGTTTGAGACGAAGATAACGAACATAAACTTCGATAATGTTGGAATCTCCCATAAAGTCGTAACCCCAGACCCTTTCTAGAATTTGGTCGCGAGTTAATACTTGGCGGGGATGAGAGAGCAAATAATCCAAGAGGTCGAATTCCTTCGCTGTTAATTCAATCGAGCGATCGCCACGAAATACTTCACGGGTAGAGCGATTGAGGCTTAAGTCGCTAAATTGTAACAAGTCGAAGTCTTCTTCTTGGTCACGACGCAAGTTAGCGCGGACTCTTGCTAACAACTCTTCGATGCTAAAAGGTTTAATTACATAATCATCTGCCCCTGCATCCAAACCAGCAACGCGATCGCCTACTTCATCTTTAGCGGTTAGTAGAATAATTGGCACTTTACTCCCCGTTTGCCTTAATCGACGACATATTTCAGGGCCAGATATTCCAGGTAACATCCAGTCTAATAAGATTAAATCAGGTTGAATTTCTCGGGCAGCAGATAAGCCCGTAAAACCATCTGGGGCATGAGTTACTTGATACTGCTCAAACTCTAGCTCCAGCTTGATAAACTGGGCTAATTTTGCTTCATCCTCGATGACTAAAATATGTGATGCCATGAACGATTAGTTTTTAGTTAAAACCTCTACTGGTTATTTTTGGGAAGTCGGAGCGCGTTATTGGGATTAATTGGGCCGAGAATTTTGTTTAAGGTGCGTAGCTGATCTGCTGTTCCCATGCAGATTAGAGCATCCCGCTCCAAAATTTGCGTATCACCATCAGGGCCGGCAATTAAATTGCCATCAAAACGGCGAATTGCCAAAACCAAGGCTCCAGACTGAGAGCGCAATCTGGCATCCCTTAGAGTCTGATTCACAAAGGGACAAGCGGCGGAATCGATCAAAAATTCTTCCATATAGTAAGAACTGTTTGACCCAGCAATAATACCATCGACGAAATCCATCACCTGGGGTCTTAAAGCTGCTGCTGCTAATCTTTTACCTCCTGTGATATAAGGGGAAACCACGGCATCTGCCCCTGCCCGCTGGAGTTTTTGGACGGCTTCTTCGTTACTAGCACGAGCGATCGCCCTAATCTGAGGATTAAGGGTTTTGGCAGATAGCACAGTATAAAGGTTCTGGGCATCTGAAGGCAGGGCGGTAACTAGACAATTTGCCCGTTCAATCCTGGCACGGATTAGTGATTCATCGAGGGTTGCATCTCCCAAAATCACCGTATAGCCTAACTGTTTAATTTCTTCCACCTCTTCGAGATTGTCGTCAATGATAATAAAGGGAATACCTTCGGCGAAAAATTCGCTGGCAACATGACGACCTGTGCGGCCAAAACCACATACTATATAGTGTTGATCTAGAGATTCAATCAAACTTCTCTCCTGTCTTAGTCTGATTCCTTCCTGAAAATACCCTTGAATTAGGGCTTCGGTAAAACGATTGACAATATAACCAATGGTAAATAAACCCATTAAAATCAGAGCAATGGTGAATAACCGCCCTCTTTCTCCTAAGGGATGCACCTCCATAAACCCTACAGTAGCCAGGGTAATTACCGTCATATAGGCTGACTCAATCAGAGTCCATTTTTCGATTTTCCAAAACCAAAGAATACCTAACAGTACAATAGCAGCTAATACTACACCACCCCTGATTAACTCCCTGTGTAAACGACCATACTTTTCTTCAAAAGTGAAACTATACATTCAATATTTACTGCATTTACGGCTGCTGTATTTGGTAACACTCTTTTGCCAAAATTAATTATATTAGGATTAAATTTGGAATTAAAATCGAATAATACTAGTTGTATCAAATAACGACCGTCTTTTTACACATATTTATTCTGCCAAAGTAATCTTTATCAAAGGGTATCTTGTGATTCAATCCACAGCTATAGACAATTCTCTAACTACTTCAAATACCACTGACAATATCATTGAATTCGATCGCGATCGCTTTGACCAGAATGTGATGCAAACCTATGGTCGCTTTCCAATTGCGATCGCCAAAGGAGAAGGTTGTCGTCTTTGGGACACCACTGGTAAAGAATATCTTGATTTTGTGGCAGGCATTGCTACCTGTACCTTGGGTCACGCTCATCCAGCCTTAATTGAAGCTGTTACAGCCCAAATCAAAAAACTGCATCATGTCTCAAATTTGTATTATATTCCTGAGCAGGGACAACTGGCAGAATGGTTAGTGAATCACTCTTGCATGGACAAGGTGTTTTTCTGTAATTCGGGAGCGGAAGCTAACGAGGCAGCCATTAAACTAGTGAGAAAATACGCTCACACTCATTTAGACAAGGTAGAAAATCCGATTATTCTTACGGCTAAAGCTAGTTTTCATGGTCGAACCCTCGCAACTATTGCCGCCACAGGACAAGAAAAGTATCAAACTGGTTTTGAACCCTTGTGTCCTGGCTTCGCCTATGTACCCTATAACGATATTACGGCGTTAGAAAACGCCATTACCGACCTAGATGAAGGTACATTGAGTCGAGTGGTGGGAATTATGATTGAACCCCTCCAAGGGGAAGGAGGAGTCCGCCCTGGGGATTTAGACTATTTCCTCAGATTGCGGAAAATTTGTGATGACAATGGCATCCTGCTGATTTTTGATGAGGTACAGGTAGGGGTAGGCAGAAGTGGCAAATTATGGGGTTATGAAAAGCTAGGAATTGAACCAGATATTCTGACTAGTGCCAAGGGTTTAGCAGGGGGCATTCCCATTGGGGCAATGCTCTGTAAAGATGCCTGTGCTGCGTTTGAACCAGGTAATCATGCCAGTACTTTTGGGGGCAATCCTTTTGCCTGTGGTGCAGCTTTAGCGGTGCTACAAACTCTGGAAACAGAAAGTATCTTGCAAAATGTTCGGCAGCGAGGGGAACAACTTCGGGTCAGATTAAGAGCGATCGCTCAGAAATATCCTAATTTGTTTACTGAAGTTCGTGGCTGGGGTCTGATTAACGGAATTGAATTACGTTCTGATGTGGATCTTACTTCGATCCAGCTTGTTAAGGCAGCAATGGATCAGGGTTTATTACTCGCCCCCGCAGGCGCAAAAGTACTCCGCTTTGTACCCCCTTTGGTGATATCGGAGGCAGAGGTTGACCAGGCTGTAACTATCTTAGAACAAGTAATTGAGCAACTATCTAGCTAGTCCACAATGAGAAGTGACAATCATAAAACTGTTACACCCTGGGGAACGTTTCTGGAACTAATAGGTAAAAATTCTAGGTGTGGTGAGGAGTGAACTTTAAAAGGCTTGTTTTTGGGATCGAAACACGGACAGAACCCCAGAAGCAAGCCTTCTCACTTTTTCGGTTTCAATATAGGTTTCTCTTTCAATCCAGGCTTATCTTGCTGTTTCTCTTTCTTATCTAACAGTTCTATAGCCTTAATTATCTTATCTGCTCTTTTAATTGCCTTCTCCGACTCTTTTTTCCAGTACGTTGTTATTGTTTCGTCTCGCCTCTTGTTATAGACGTTACTTTTATAATCGGCGGTATTTCTCGCTGATCTAAGATTATTGAGATTCGCTGCTACAGTTCCATTAATTTGCATGAAGCATTTTTTCACCTCTTGATGCGCTTCCCCTTGTTTTGATATTGGAATTCCCTGTGATTCTAAATATTGCTTCGCAACATTGAACGCAGCATAATAAGCTCTGCCAATAACAGTTCTGTATTTTGCCTCAGCTAATGATAAATCTTCCGCTGTCGAATTGTGCAGATCTTTAGCTAAATCGAGGAATTTAATCCACTTAAACCTGCTTGATAAATCTGACATCGATGGAAAGTTTACTATTAATTTGAATCCACTTATCTGTCCACCAATTATTCTCAAAATCGCTGAGTTTTTCTAGAGCCTCATCGACATCTTTTTTGGTTTCAATACTTAAAGATAATTCTCCTCCATCCTCATACTCTTCCCCGTCTTCATACTCTAGATATAGATTTTCATCCTGAAAATATTGTTTAATACGACTCTTAGCTTCTTGAAGAACTTCGATAATTTCTTGGTTTTCTCGCAAAAAGTTGTCTATTTCCTCTTTTTGTTTTGAATCAAAGTCATATGTTTGATTGAGGTTTTCTATATCTTGATCAACATTTTTATCTTTGCTAGCATCTTTCGATTGATTTAGGGAGATTTTTCCATATTCTGATGTATCAAGTTTATCAAAATGTTTAGATTCAGGAGAAATATTTGGATTCTCTTTTGTAGTTTGAACCATTTTATTCCTATTTAACTTTTAGTTTGTTCGATTTTATTAACAAAGTTTTGAAGTAGTTGTGCAAAGCTTTTTGCAGTATCAACATCTATAGAGAAACTGGCTTCAACTTCTCTGATAATCGAGCCTCTGTTTTCACATTCTTCTGTAATTTCTTCACCTGATGCGCTGCCATCTGGAGATAAAGTATAAACAACTCTTTTAGGTATAGAATTACGCTCATTCCAAAGGATTATTTGAATATCTCCTTGAGGATTCCGTTCAATACTTAATTCATCTACGTGAAGCACGCGAAAATAATTACTTTTAATGTAGTCAAACGTAATTTTACGTTCTGATCCGCTCATTGTTGTTTTATAAGATAAGTTTTAATTAAGACAATTACCTAAATCTTCACGGTTAACGACCAACGATCATAACCTTGTTAGGAGAAGTTTGGGATAAGGATGTAATCAAAGTTGAGTTAAGCGATCGCCATCAGCTATGATCAACATGATGATCGCCGTCCATTGAATCCCAAGTCTCTACACTTCGCGATCAAAGCCAAACTTGTCTCTTATTTGGGAGTTAAAATATTGTCCTACCGAGGCAGTTTCTTTTAATTCTTGATAAATCTTTTCGGGTACATCAGAGTACTTATAGACACTGCCATTGCCGAAGATAACCCGCAGAATCTGCTTGGCTACATCATAGTCAAAGTCTTTAATGGCTGTACTTTGGTTTTTCAAAAGCGGAAAGGCAATGACATCACGGATGCTAGGAGAGTCGGTTAAGAGCATTACCAAACGGTCGATACCAATACCTAAACCACCCGTGGGGGGCATACCGTATTCTAAGGCGGCTAAAAAGTCCTCATCAATATCGTTAGCTTCGAGATCTCCTGCTGCTTTCTTGGCAGCCTGGGCTTCCAGTCTAGCCCGTTGCTCTAGAGGATCAGTTAACTCGGAGAAGCTAT
This sequence comes from Cyanobacteriota bacterium, assembly GCA_041165225.1. Classification (GTDB taxonomy): domain Bacteria; phylum Cyanobacteriota; class Cyanobacteriia; order Cyanobacteriales; family Xenococcaceae; genus Waterburya. The sequence continues at coordinate 10,213 of JBEANW010000090.1, forward strand.
TGGCAGTTTCTCTACCCACCATAAATAGCTCAAATCTTTCTACTAATCCTGGTTTATCTCGGTGAGGTTTTGCTAAGGGGGATATTTCGACGGGGTAATCGGTAATGAACGTCGGCTGGATCAGGGTGGTTTCGACTTTCTGTTCAAAAGCCTCGTTCAACAATTTACCAATAGTTTGACAGTCGGCAGGGACTTCAATCTCCGCATCTTTGGCAGCGGTTTTTGCCGACTCGAAGTCAGTAAACTGGGCAAAGTCCACCCCCGTGGCAGCTTGCACAACTTCATGCATAGTAATTCTGCGCCAGGGGGGAGTTAAGTCTATTTCCTCTCCTTGATAGGTAACTTTTGTTGTGCTTAATACTTCCTGGGTCACTTCACTAATCATGGTTTCCGTCAACGCCATCATGTCATGATAGTCGGCATAGGCTTGATAAACCTCAATGGAAGTAAACTCAGGATTATGGCGAGTGGAAACTCCCTCGTTGCGGAAGATTCGACCCATTTCAAACACCCGCTCAAACCCACCTACGATCAGCCTTTTAAGGTGTAATTCAGTGGCGATCCGCAGATACAGATCCATCTCCAGAGTATTGTGATAGGTAATAAAAGGACGAGCCTCTGCGCCCCCTGCTTCGCTTTGCAAAACGGGAGTTTCAATTTCTAAAAAGTCTCTGGTTTCTAAATAACGACGAATTGCCGCCGTAATTTTGGCTCGAAGACGAAAAGTCTGTCTTACCTGGGGATTAACGATCAGATCCACATAGCGCTGACGATAGCGTTTCTCCGTATCCGTTAAACCATGCCATTTATCAGGCAAAGG
>JBEANW010000091.1:0-3134 GCA_041165225.1 Cyanobacteriota bacterium
AAAATTAGAGCCTTTCTATTTACTGGCACCATCACCTTAATTGTCACTGTCTTACACCAGCTAATTATCCTGCTGTTCACCTACTCTTTCTTGAAATGGGTAGTGGGTTTATTAACAGGAATTAGTTCTATTGCGATCGCTGCTGGATTTGAAAATAAACGCGATCGCGTTGCTGATCAGCTCAAAAATTATCGCGATCGACTACAGAGTTGGCAATAATAATGCTCAGATTTTATTTTCAAACTGCCAAGAACTGCTGAATTACTTCTCTGCTTAGTTCCTCTGTGCTGCCAGATGCCACAATACCGCCTTTTTGCATCGCATAATATCGATCTGCTTGACGAACAAAGTGAAGGTGTTGCTCCACTAATAAAACAGAAATACCTGTAGCAGCAATAATGCGTTTAACCGCTGCTTCAATTTCCAGAATGATAGAAGGTTGAATACCTTCGGTAGGTTCATCCAACACCAATAAACGAGGTTTGCCCATCAAGGCACGAGCGATCGCCAGTTGCTGCTGTTGCCCACCACTTAAATCTCCCCCCATCCGCGACAGCATAGTTTTCAGCACGGGAAATAGCTCAAATATTTCTTCGGGAATAGATTCATTGCCTTTTCTCCCTTCAGATTTAGCCTCTAAACCCAACAAAAGATTATCTTTAACCGATACACGGGGAATAATTTCTCTTCCCTGGGGTACATAGCCAATACCCAACTTGGCTCGGCGATCTGGAGTTAATTTGGTTAAAGGGCGATCGCCAAAAAAGATTTCTCCTGTGCGGGGCGGTAGCAAGCCCATAATCGTCTTTAACAGCGTTGTCTTGCCCACACCGTTGCGTCCAATTAAACAGACCATTTGCCCAGAGGGAACACTCAGATCTACATTGCGTAGAATATGACTTTCACCATAATAAACATTTAAGTTAGATACTCTGAGCATTAAATCTGTTGCTTGTAGATTATTCATTTTTATTTGTCGTGTTTTAAATTTGCTTGATTAATTAGCTATAAGCAACTAGCTTTTTTCTAATAAATCTATTTTGTTTCCGACTTAAAGTTATTCTTGTTGCCCAGTTTACAGTTTATAACTTATGGCTGGCAAGCGGGAGAGTAGGGAAAAAACGCCAAAACCCAGCAATAAAGCCCCACTAACAGGATTAATCCAGCTTGACCAACGACGCAGTTCTAAAATCTGCTTGATCGAGGCGGTAAATGTTCCCGCGATTACTAAGGGCGTAACATAGCCGATCGCATAGGCAACCAATAAACCTGCCCCTAAAACTAAATTTTGGGTAGATGCTACCCAAGTCAGGAGGGTCGCTAAGACGGGGGTGCTGCAAGGAGAAGCAATTAAGCCAAAAGTCAGACCCAACAGGTAAGAACGGACTCCACGGGGTAAATCCTTACTAATCCAGTCTGTTGCCCCCAGAGAAGGAAAGCGCAAGGGCAAAATTTCTAAGAGGTTGAGTCCCATAGCGATCGCCACTAAACTAACCACAATGGGCAAACCCACCCCAATCTGTCCATACACCTTACCGATGGTGGTGGCGACAATACCTAAGATCGCGAGAGTGGTCGCCAAGCCTAAGGCAAACCAGCTCGACTGCACTGCTGCCTGGAGTTTGCCCGCAGATTCATAACCGCCAATATAGCCCACGGTAATGGGCAACATTGAAAGCATACAGGGAGTGAGACTGGTAACGAGTCCTGCTAGAAAAATAATGCCCAAACTGACTAAACTGAGATGATCTAGTTGTGTTGCCACCAGGTGATCAGCGAATCTTTCGAGTAAATATAATTGCGTTTGTAAAAATTCCAGCATTAAAAAAGTTGATGGTGATTCAGTCTAGCCTTAGACTAGTTCTGCTCTAAAATTCTATCAAAATAAAAAATTCTCAATCTGTTCCTGCCCAAGGAAGACTAATGTTAGCTGACATGCTATCAAAGATAAGTCATTAGTTTAAGGAATTACAGACTGGATATGTTCAATAAAGATACATTCTTCTTAATTTTACTGGTGTTTATTCCTGTTTCCCTGGCAGCACATTTTCTGGAGTGGGGGGAAACAGTTGTTTTTGTCACTGCTGCTCTGGGGATTATACCCCTGGCTTCTTTTATGGGTAAAGCTACTGAAGAAATTGCCGTAGTTACAGGCCCTAATATTGGCGGGTTGCTGAACGCAACTTTTGGCAACGCCACTGAATTAATCCTCGCTTTTATTGCTCTCAAAGGTGGCTTGGTGGGCGTGGTTAAGGCAACCATTACTGGCTCAATTATTAGTAACCTGCTGTTGGTCATGGGATTTTCCATGTTGCTTGGGGGTTTAAAGTTCAAAGAGCAAAAATTTCAGTCCACCGTAGCCCGACTTAATGCTTCGACGATGAATTTAGCAGTAGTCGCTCTGCTCTTACCGACAGCGGTGCAGTATACTTCTACAGGGATTGAGGAACAAACTCTGCAAAATCTATCCGTTGCCGTGGCGGGGATTTTAATTTTAGTCTATGGTCTAACTCTGCTTTTTTCGATGAAAACTCATGCCTATCTTTGTGAAGTAGCAGATGTAGATTTAGAAGAGGGCGGGGCAGGAGAACCTGAAGTTAACTTACCTTTTTGGATCTTTATCCTATTAGTTGTCACTTTAGCCGTGGCAGTAGAATCAGAATTACTGGTGGATTCTCTGGAGGTAGCTACGTCTGAATTAGGCTTAAGCGCCTTGTTTACTGGGGTAATCTTGCTGCCAATCATTGGTAACGCAGCGGAACACGCAACGGCAGTAACAGTAGCGATGAAAAACAAGATGGATCTTTCTGTTTCTGTGGCGATGGGTTCCAGTATGCAGATTGCCCTGTTTGTCGCCCCTGTCTTGGTAATCGCCGGCTGGATTATGGGTCAACCGATGGATCTCAACTTTAATCCGTTTGAATTAGTGGCGGTAACAGTGGCGGTGTTAATTGCTAACTCCATTAGTTCTGATGGGGAGTCAAACTGGCTAGAGGGAAGTTTACTCCTGGCGACTTATGCTGTGGTGGCGATCGCCTTTTTCTTCCATCCTGTGGTAGAAGGCATGATTTAACAACCGTAAATAGGTAAATAGCTATTTATCTTCATCAGAGTGGGAATAGGATTAAATATCT
>JBEANW010000092.1:0-2600 GCA_041165225.1 Cyanobacteriota bacterium
TCGCTGCTTCGGCTTCTAATAACTTCGCCTGGGCATTTCCTTGGGCAGAGTTAATGGCTGCGTCGCGATGTCCTTCCGAAGTCAGAATGTTAGCCCGCTTTTGTCTTTCCGCTGCCATTTGTAATTCCATCGAATCCTGGACGGCTTTCGAGGGCATGATATCTCGTAATTCAACTCTGGTTACTTTTACCCCCCAAGGATCAGTGGCAATATCTAGCTCTCGCAAGAGAATCTCATTGATTTCGGTACGAGCGGTAAAAGTTTGATCCAATTCTAATTGACCCATCTCGGAGCGAATTTGCGTCAACACCATATTAACCATCGCGTCTCGCAGGCTTTCTACTTTATAAAAAGCCTTGTACATATCCATGATGCGCCAGTAAACCACTGCATCCACTACAATGCTGACATTATCGCGGGTAATACAAGACTGGGCGGGAATATCTAGTACTTTCTCTTTGATAGTGTCATGATAAACAATTTGATCAATGAAGGGAACAATAAAGTTCAAACCTGGTTCTAATTTCTTTTTATAGCTACCCAGACTTTCAACCAAATATTCCTCTTTTTCCTTCACAATTTTGACCGATCCCACCAAGGTGGAAGAACCGAGTAACAATAAAACCAAGGCGAAAAACTGTCCCATAGCTAACTTCTCCTATAATAGGGTCAATTAATAACATTAAGATGCCCAACTAGACCAACTTATTCTTCTTGATCGATCATGGCGCTGGGTAAAATTATCAAAGTAGTTCCTTGTTTACGAATCACATAAACAGCCTCGTTGGGAGCGATATCTCTGGTTTCATCGGCACATTTGGCTTGCCAAGAATTTCCTTCGTAAATAACTCGCCCTGTACTGCCTGCGGGAATGCCACTGATGGCGGTAGCTTCCGAGTCATCCCCTGTGATTGATAGCTTGCGCTTGGGGGTAAATAAACGTCTAGATAGCAGAATCAAGCCTGTAGACAACAGTAGCCACAGCCCAATCAATAGATGATATTGTGGCAAAAATATCGATGCGATCGCCACCAACAAAGCAGCAATCCCCATCATAAAGCTGACAAAGGCAGTGGGAAGAATAAATTCCAGGGAACACAGAATCCCCCCCGCCGTTACGATTACCCAAAAAAGCATTGGATTCGCCATAAACAGTTGCTAATCGCTAGTTGAAAGAGGAGAATACTCGATGCCCAATAATTGCAGCGAGATCTAACCATCTTCTTTTCTTCTTCAATTTTAACTGTTGGAATTTAGAGTCAGATTAAATCCTATTTTGTATGACCACTTACGAATGATCCCAATCTGGTTTAACTGACTTACGATGATTGAGATAGCGATCAATTGCCATAGCAGCTATACAGCCATCCCCCGCAGCCACTACCGCCTGTTTATAGGGAGTATTGCGAATATCACCGATCGCCCAAACTCCTGGAACATTAGTAGCCATAGCTTCATCTACCTTGACTCCACCATCAGGATTATATTCCACCTGATCTCCAGCAAAATCGGTAATGGGTTTAGAACCATTCTGATAGACAAAAACTCCTTCTACTTCCAAGGACAAAGGTTCTCCAGCATCTTTCTGCTTGACCTTAACTCCTGTTACCCCTGAATTATTGCCTTCGATCGCTGCTAAACGAGAGCGTCGCCAATGTTTAACATTGGACATGGTAAGCAAATCCTGGGCATGATAATCGTCTTGACCAGGATCTTTAAAGGTAATCCAATGCACCATCGAGGCAAACTTCGTCAAAAACTGCGCTTCTTCTACCGCTTCGGGGTTTAAACCCACCACTGCCACTTCGCGATCGCGATAGAACGCTCCATCACAGGTAGCACAGTAGCTTACTCCCCGACCTAAAAATTCTGATTCTCCTTCAAAGGATGTTCCACTACGACCCATAGCACCAGTCGCTAAAACCAAAGATCGCCCAGTGAATGTACCTTCTGGGGTATACACCTTCTTCATCTCACCACTAACATCAATCCCAAATACTTGAGCGCGCTGATAGGAAGTTCCATACTCCACAGCTTGTTCTCTCATACTGTCAAGTAGTTTTTCGCCACTCATTTCCCCAGATACTCCAGGATAATTAGCGATTTTGTGGGTAATAGCTAATGCTCCCACCGCAGGATTTTTATCGAGAATAACGGTTTTGAGATTGGCTCTTGATGTGTAGAGCGCGCAGGTACATCCTGCTGGACCTCCTCCGATGATAACAACATCAAATTCATGTGTTTCCAAAATGCCAATCCCCAACTGCTTGTTAGACTAATAGATATATTTATTCAGGATACATCTGCTATGGGTCTTGTTACAAATATTCCCGTTAAAATTACATAGTTTTGTGACAGGATTGACTAGTCTAAAATAACGGTATATGTCTTAACATGAAGAGTTAAAAGCGATCGCCGATCATTGCATCACTCGTCATCACGTCCATCACTATTTAGGCTTTGCTAAAACCTAAGAGCTAAAAGCTATTATCAAGGAGTCTTTTCGGTGTTACCTCCTTTGATCCAGCCTTCTTGCTCATTTTCTAGTCTAACTCGCTGCCATTTCCCATCAGCAGAATCCTCTAGGATGATAATCGAGG
>JBEANW010000093.1:0-2559 GCA_041165225.1 Cyanobacteriota bacterium
GAAGCCTATTATCACTATCTTGCTATTGACGATTATGCTGCTGCTGCCAAGGTGATTCTCCATAGTCGCGAAAACCAGTGGGGACAATATTTAACTCTGGGTACAACCCTCTATCGCCTGGGAATCATCGAGCCACTAGCGATCGCCATTCATCAGATTATCGATCGCATTGACCATGATCGCCATCGCAGTGAATTAAATAATATCCTGGGGGATTTATACTGGACAACGGGGAAAGTTCATCGAGCGATCGCTTTTCAACAACAAACCATCACTACCAGTCGCCATAGCCAACAGTTAATTACTCCCAGTCAAGAAAATCGCCATGATTTATACTATTGGCGGATGTTGGAAGTAGATTCCCTATTGAGTCTCGGACTGTATCATATAGACCTCTGGGAATTAACTACCGCAGCCGAATTATTGCAACAGGTGATTGGTCTAGCTCATAATACCAAACATCATCCCTGGTCAGAAAAAGCTAGTTTGGGTTTAGCCTTGGTCAATTCTTTTCAAAGTACTAGAATCCCCGAACCTGCCGTTTCCCGCCTTTACCGCCTGATTATCGAACTGGAAGACCCGACCTACAACACAGGTCGATTTGCCTACTTCATGCAGATGCTTGGACATATATTCTGCAACCAGGGACAGCTCGAACCCGCCAGAAAAATTTGGCAAAGAGCGATCGCTTTTTCTCAGTCTAGTCACTACACCCAAATTAAAGCCAAGTCCTTCATTGGTTTGGGTAAAATCGAAAGTCTTCGAGACAACTTTACTCAAGCCAATATCTATCATCAACAGGCGGTGGAATTATTAGAAAAAATTGCCGCTAAATGTGACCTCGCCGAAGCTTATTTTCAGTGGGGAATTACCCTGCAAAATCATGATCAGATAATTCAAAGTGAAGCGTGTTTTCAAAAAGCGATCGCTATTTATCAAAAAATACCTGCCCCGAAGCAAGTTGCTAGAGTAGAACAACAGCAAGATTAGATCTTATAATAGGACACCTTCGGATAAGCTTCGCGTCATGGGTGGGTCGCAATAGATACTTGACTTATGGAAAAGCCAAAGTTTTAACGGTGATGAGTAATTCCCGTTACTCTAGTTTAGAATTAGTGCAGACTTTGCTCGACGTTTATCGCAACGATACCGAAGGAATTCAGCTCAAATGCGAAGCTTTAGACCTAAGTGCGATCGCACTTCCGCAGCTATTATGGCAATTCAACAGAATTTGATAATTACCACAGAGGGATAATTTAGATTAATAGTTAGATTTGTTACAAATTCCAGAGTCCCATTAAACTATATAATCAGCATATCTATATATAAACTTAGCAACCTGTAACTTTAGTTAAGGCTGCTATGCCTTATTTACAATTTTTACAATTCTCAATTAACTTATTAAGTCAGACCAGAAATATAAAATATTCTATGTCATTAATACCACTTCCTCTGGCTCATAAACAGATTGGAGTAGCTGTAATCAATAATCAGCAAGGAAAGGTTCTAATTGATCGCCGAAAACCATCAGGTGAGATGGGGGGACTATGGGAGTTTCCTGGAGGCAAACTGGAGCCAGGAGAAACCATCGAAGAATGCATTCGACGTGAAGTCAAAGAAGAACTAGCGATGGAGATAGTAGTAGGCGATCGCTTAACCACTATTACCCATACCTACGAGACTTTCATGGTGACTTTATATGTTCACGACTGTCAACACTTAAGCGGACAACCACAAACCCTAGAGTGCGAGGAAATTCGCTGGGTAGAGCCTGCCCAGATGAATCAATATCAATTTCCTCAAGCCAATACCCAAATCATTAATCTTCTCCAGCAAAGGAGTGTAAGTCAATGAGTTCCCGAAAAACTTCTGACAACTTAATCATTCGAGAATTTAATGCTCCCAAGCAGATTAAACTGTTTACTTCCTTACAAGAAGCGCATATTAGTGGACAGTTAACTTTTACCGATCCAGTTAAAGGTAACGAATGGCATCTTTATCTCTATTTAGGAGATTTAGTCTATGGTACAGGGGGAGTTCATCCCATTCGTCGTTGGCAGCGGAATTTAATTTTAAACTTGCCTCAAGTCCCCTTTCAGCTTTCTAGTCTCCAAGATGAATTGACTGAGCGCAAAGCAGACTTAACAGATAATATCTGGGAACATGAGCAGCTATCCCAATGGGTTGAACAGCAAATTATTACCCCCCAGCAGGGAAAAAATGCGATCGCTTTTGCTATCAGTGAAATTTTGTTTGACTTAACCCAGGCGAGACAAGTTATTTGTCGTCTCAACCAAGATCGAATCTTAGCGCCGACTATAGAATTAATTGAACCCCAGACTGCCATTACTGAAACAGATCAAGCTTGGTCTTGTTGGTTAGAAGCCCAAGTAGCGGATCGGCTGCCCAACATGGCTCCTGTGATCCTACAACCCAAACAGCTTCAGGAAAAAACCTCAATTTCTGCATACCAAAGCCTCTGTAAGCTACTCAATGGCAATCGAACCCTCAGAGATCTATCGGTTCAGTTAAGAACTTCACCGTTACAAGTTGTCTGTT
>JBEANW010000094.1:0-6947 GCA_041165225.1 Cyanobacteriota bacterium
CGGGGAAGGTTAAGGTAAACCAAGAGGTTGTTGATAAACCTGGAACAGAAATTAACATCACTGCGGAGATTGAAGTTAAAGAGCAGCCTCCCTATGTCTCCCGTGGTGGCAAAAAACTAGCAAAGGCTCTGGAAAGGTTTGATATTCAGGTGCGCGATCGCATTTGTTTAGACGGTGGCATTTCTACAGGGGGATTCACTGACTGTCTCTTGCAAACTGGAGCAAAATTAGTCTACGGCGTGGACGTGGGTTATGGACAGGTAGCTTGGACTATTCGGATCAGCGATCGCGTTATCCTCAAAGAACGAACCAACATCCGTTATTTGTCTCCCCAAGAACTCTACGGTGAAGCGACGATGGCAGACTTGGGCGTAATGGATTTATCTTTTATTTCTCTCACTAAAGTACTGCAACCGCTGGGAAATTTATTAACTGCCCCTAAAGAAGTTGTCTTGCTGGTTAAACCCCAGTTTGAAGTTGGACGAGAGCGGATTGGGAAAAAAGGTGTAGTCAGAGATATGGGCGATCGCGCGGCGGCAATTATGCAGGTATGGCAAGCTGCTCAAGCATTAGGCTGGCAATATTGGGGTCTAACGGTTTCTCCTCTTACAGGGCCTGCTGGCAATGTGGAATATTTACTGTGGTTGAAGCAGACAGAATCTCATCAACCTGATTTGGATTTGGCAACAATCAAGGAAATAATTGCCGATGCTTCTTAAACTCTCAAATTTAACTTAGTAATAAAAATCCCCCATCCGAAGATGAGGGAAAGATTACTTTGTATATTTATCTAGCGAGTCTGAGTTATTGCTAACCAAACTTACCAGCGGTCGAAGCAATCAGGAAGGCTGCATAGGTGAGGATATAACCCACAGTAAAGTGAGCTAGACCAACTACACGAGCTTGAACGATTGAAAGAGCAACGGGCTTATCTTTCCAGCGAACGAGGTTAGCTAGAGGAGTCCGCTCGTGGGCCCAAACGATAGTTTCGATCAACTCTTGCCAATAACCGCGCCAAGAGATGAGGAACATGAAACCAGTCGCCCAAACTAGGTGTCCAAAGAGGAACATCCAAGCCCAAACGGAAAGGTTATTGACACCGTAGGGGTTATAGCCGTTAATCAACTGAGCAGAGTTTGCCCAGAGATAATCGCGGAACCAACCCATCAGGTAAGTGGAGTTTTCGTTGAACTGAGCAACGTTACCCTGCCAAACACCAAGGTGTTTCCAATGCCAGTAGAAGGTTAACCAACCCAAGGTATTGAGCATCCAGAACATCGCTAGGTAGAAGGAATCCCAAGCTGAGATATCACAAGTACCGCCACGACCAGGGCCATCACAAGGGAAAGCAAAACCGAAGTCTTTCTTGTCGGGCATTAATTTAGAACCACGGGCATCTAAAGCACCCTTAACCAAGATCAAAGTAGTGGTATGTAATCCTAAAGCGATCGCATGGTGAACCAAGAAATCTCCAGGCCCAATGGTCAAGAATAGAGAGTTAGTACCACTGTTGATGGCATCTAACCAACCAGGCAACCAAGCGGCACCAGTTTGGGCAATGCTATCGGGGTTAGAGAGCAAAGTATCAAAGCCATAGAGCGCTTTTCCTGAAGCCGCTTGAATAAACTGTGCAAACACAGGCTCAATCAAGATTTGCTTTTCAGGAGTACCAAAAGCTACTACTACATCATTGTGTACATAAAGGCTCAAGGTGTGGAAACCAAGGAAAAGAGATACCCAACTTAAATGAGAGATAATCGCTTCTTTATGGTTAATAATTCGGGAAAGTACGTTATTTTTGTTAGCTTCGGGGTCATAATCTCTGACGAGGAAAATCGCACCGTGAGCAAACGCACCGACCATTAAGAATCCAGCAATATACTGATGGTGAGTATATAAAGCTGCTTGAGTTGTATAGTCCCTAGCAATAAATGCGTAGGAAGGCAGAGAATACATATGTTGAGCCACCAAAGAAGTCACTACCCCTAAACTAGCCAGGGCTAAACCTAGCTGGAAGTGGAGAGAGTTGTTCAAGGTGTCATACATTCCTTTATGTCCTTCACCCAAGCCTCCTTGAGGTGGCTTATGGGTGTCGAGAATCTCTTTGATGCTATGTCCAATACCGAAGTTTGTACGGTACATATGACCAGCAATGATGAAGATAACTGCGATCGCCAAATGGTGATGAGCAATATCTGTCAACCAGAGAGACTCGGTTTGGGGATGGAAACCACCTAAGAAAGTTAAGATAGCTGTCCCTGCTCCTTGAGAAGTCCCGAACACATGACCAGCAGTGTCAGGATTCTGAGCGTATACACCCCAGTTCAGGCTAAAGAATGGCCCTAAACCAGCAGGATGAGGAGGAGTAGAAAGGAAGTTATCCCAACCCACATGCTGTCCACGAGATTCGGGGATAGCAACGTGAACAAGGTGTCCAGTCCAAGCCAAAGAACTTACCCCAAACAAACCAGCTAAGTGGTGATTGAGGCGAGACTCAGCATTTTTGAACCAAGCCAAGCTAGGACGGAATTTTGGCTGCAAGTGCAACCAACCAGCAAACAAGAAGATCGAAGACAAGATCAACAAGAAGATTGAACCTTGATATAGTTCTTGGTTGCTAGTCATACCAATGGTGTAGAACCAATGGTAAACCCCAGAATAGGCAATGTTTACAGGGCTAGAAGCACCAGCTTGAGTAAAGGCCTCGATCGCGCCTTTGCCAAAGTGGGGGTCCCAAATCGCATGGGCGATAGGACTAGTGTTTAAAGGATCTTTAATCCACTGTTCAAAGTTACCTTGCCAAGCGACATGAAACAGCGTACCGGAAGTCCACAAGAAGATAATGGCGATGTGACCAAAGTGAGAGGCAAAAATCTTTTGGTAAAGATTTTCCTCAGTCATACCATCATGTAGCTCAAAGTCATGAGCCGTGGCAATTCCGTACCAGATCCGACGAGTGGTCGGGTCTTGGGCGAGATCCTGGCTAAATTTTGGAAATTTAGTTGCCATAGGTTTATGGGTAGAATTCTCCTGTTAAGGTTGAAAATGAGCTAAATATAATTACTACTAACTCATTTCTGGCTTTTAGTTACTACCGTCAATATGATTAATATTGCTTGATAGTAATACTGAAATTAGCTTTGCCAATCCCACAAGATAGATCGAGATAGTTTTGATATATCCAACCCATCTTGGAAGATTAACATTACTCTGGAAACAGCTACAACGAGAGCGTCCTAGCTAAGAAGAATGCCCATGTAGTAACAATTCCTCCTAATAAGTAGTGTGCTACACCAACTGCACGACCTTGAGTGATACTCAAAGCACGAGGTTGAATAGCTGGAGCTACTTTCAGTTTGTTGTGCGCCCAGACGATGGACTCAATCAATTCTTGCCAGTAACCACGTCCACTAAAGAGGAACATAAGACTGAAGGCAAAGATGAAGTGACCTGCTAAGAACATGATGCCGTAAGCAGAGAGAGCCGAACCGTAGGTATTGATAACTTGAGAAGCTTGCGCCCACAAGAAATCTCGCAACCAACCGTTGATACAGATGGCACTTTGGGCAAAGTTACCTGCCGTAATGTGGGACACCGTACCATCAGGAGATACCGTTCCCCAAACATCTGACTGCATCTTCCAACTAAAGTGGAAAATTACCACAGAAATTGAGTTGTACATCCAGAACAAGCCGAGGAACACATGATCCCAGCCTGAGACTTGGCAAGTACCGCCACGACCAGGTCCGTCACAAGGGAAACGGAAACCTAGACTTGCTTTGTCTGGAACTAGGCGAGAACTACGAGCGTAGAGAACACCTTTCAACAGAATTAAAACAGTTACGTGAATGGTAAAGGCATGAATATGGTGAACCATAAAGTCAGCCGTACCTAGAGTAATCGGCATCATTGCTACTTTGCCACCGACAGCTACTACACCACCACCAAAAGCATGGCTAACTGTTTCCAATGCACTTGGAGCAGTGGTTCCAGGAGCCGCAGCATGAATACCTTGTATCCACTGAGCAAAGATTGGCTGGAGTTGAATCGCTGTATCCGAGAACATATCTTGGGGACGACCCAAAGCTCTCATGGTGTCGTTGTGAATGTATAGACCAAAGCTATGGAAGCCAAGGAAGATACATACCCAGTTAAGGTGAGAAATAATTGCGTCGCGAACTCGAAGTACTCGGTCAACTACGTTATTTACATTCTTGGCTGGGTCATAGTCACGCACCATATAGATTGCAGCGTGCGCTCCCGCGCCCACAATACAGAATGCTCCAATCCACATATGGTGAGTAAACAACGATAATTGTGTACCGTAGTCGATCGCCATGTAAGGATACGGAGGCATGGCGTACATATGCTGCGCCACGATGATTGTGAGAGAACCTAGCATGGCTAAGTTAACTGCCAATTGAGCGTGCCAAGAAGTTGTCAAGATCTCGTATAGACCTTTGTGACCTTCTCCACCAAACAATAGAGGATCGCCTTTGTGACCGTCTAAAATTTCTTTCATGCTGTGACCAATACCAAAGTTGGTACGGTACATATGACCAGCAATGATAAACAGTACAGCGATCGCCAAATGATGATGAGCCGTATCAGATAACCACAAGCCACCAGTTACAGGGTTTAAGCCACCTTTAAAGGTCAGAAAGTCAGAATATACACCCCAATTGAGCGTGAAGAAAGGTCGTAACCCTTCAGCAAAACTCGGATACAATTCCGCCATCTTATCGGCATTAAGTATAAACTCATGGGGCAGAGGGATATCTGCGGGTGCAACCCCTGCATCCAAAAGCTTGTTAATGGGAAGAGATACGTGGATTTGATGACCAGCCCAACCCAAAGAGCCTAAGCCTAATAAACCAGACAAATGGTGGTTCATCATCGATTCCACGTTTTGGAACCATTCCAGCTTAGGCGCTCGCTTGTGGTAGTGGAACCAACCAGCAAAGATCATCAGACCTGCCATTACTAAAGCGCCGATGGCAGTGCAGTATAGCTGGAAGCTATTTACAAAACCAGAGGCTCTCCAGAGATAAAACAGACCCGATGTGATCTGGATTCCGTGGAAACCACCACCAACGTCAGCATTAAGGATATCCTGACCCACAATGGGCCAAACTACCTGGGCGCTGGGTTTGATTACAGTAGGATTCAGAAGCCAAGCTTCATAGTTAGAAAAGCGTGCGCCATGAAAATACATGCCGCTTAACCACACAAACACTACTGCTAGATGACCAAAATGCGCACTGAATATTTTTCGCGAAATGTCTTCTAAGTCACTGGTATGACTGTCAAAATCATGAGCATCAGCGTGAAGATTCCAAATCCAAGTGGTTGTTTTAGGACCTCTGGCTAAAGTTCGGTCAAAATGACCTGGCTTGCCCCACTTCTCGAAGGAGGTTGGGACTGGATCTACATCAACTGTTACCTTGACTTTCGCCTCGTCTTTTTGAGGACTGATTGTCATGAGGATTCTCCTCTCAGGGCAATAGATTTTAGATTTAGATTTTCCTATTCTGAAGAACAGGTTTTTGATTATGTAAAAAGCGAGATTAAATTAAATCACTACTTTTCATATAACCTGAGCTTGCTCTCCCTTAAATAGGTTTTTTAGGTTCAAGCTACAGGCATTACTGTATATGATCATATGACTCAGATCTCAGCAAACCTCGTAAAGCTTAACAAAATTTTAAATGGACGGGATTATTGTTCTTCAAGGGTTTGCACCACCATCTTTTCTCGGCAAAAGTATACAAAACAAAATCTATCTTCACAAAAGACAATGGGAATTACCAGGTTTAAATTCTCTAGATCCTGATTTAATCTTAGTAATGGGACAAGGACTAATTTTTATTGGTAACTTTATCGGTAGATGTTTAATGAAAACTGTTAGAACAATCATCTTTATCTTGGTACTGAGTTGCTTGATCGGCTGTGAGCAGCTTCAGTTGGACAATTATCCAATTAGTGATTGGACGACCCCCTCCCTCCGCGATTTCCCTCCGGGAACGCTCCGCGATCGCACGGATAAAACCAGAGCCTTGGACTCTAGTAATCTAGCAGAAGTCACCTCTCCCCAGGTCATCCAAGAGTTAGATCAAGAACTCAGACAGTACAGTCCACAAGTTAAAATTACGGCACCGATAGGGTCAAAAACTTTTAACCAAGCAGATGTTGAGATCAAACTAGCAGTATCAGATCTGCCCATATTTCAAGATGATCGTCTTCATCTGGGTAATCATGTGAACTTGATTGTGGATAATGAACCCTTGCAGGCAATCTACAGTTTGGACGAACCCATAATTATTAAAAATCTCGCTCCAGGAACCCACTCCGTCAGAGCATTTGCCGTCAGTCCTTGGGGAGAAAGTTTTAAAAACGAAGGTGCTTACGCCCAAACCACTTTCAATGTTTTGACCCAAACCAATAATAATCGACCTAATACCGACTTACCCCTGTTAACCTACAACAGCCCTACAGGAACTTATGGCGCAGAACCAGTGTTGCTGGATTTTTACCTGAGTTATCCTGATGCGGCGATTAGCTTCGCCCAAAAAAATCTCGACCATCCAGAATGGCAAGTCAAAGCTACTGTTAATGGCACTAGTTTTATGATCGAAGATTGGCAGCCTTACTATTTAACGGGATTTAAACCAGGAGACAATTGGATTCAACTAGAACTAATCGATCAGTCGGGCAAGACCATCGAAAATACTTTTAATAACACCGTCAGAGTGTTCAACTATGACCCACAACAGCAAGACACCTTAGCCAAATTAGTCACCAATCAAATATCTTTGAATGATGCTCAATCGATAGTCAAGCAGAGCTATTATATACAACCTATAGAAACTCCAGAAATCGTTGAGTTGGAAGACGTAGCTGAACCTAAAAACCAGGTGGACAATGTTAGTAACAGTGCTGCTAATCGG